>NZ_JBHXQZ010000153.1:0-1927 GCF_042717095.1 Streptomyces sp. NPDC058632
GGGTGCTCGCCCGGGGCGGCGCGCCCGAAGGGCTCGCCGTGCGGGCGGCCGGTGTGCTGGGCGAGGGGGCCGCACAGGCGCTGCGGGACGATCCCTGGCTGCTGTTGCGGGTGACGGGTGTGCGGCCCGAGCAGGCGGACGGTTTCGCTCGGGCGCTGCTCGGCGGCGAGGCCGGGCCGGACGACGGGCGGCGGGAGCGGGCCGTCACCGGATGGCTGCTGGAGCAGGCCGCGGCGGCCGGGCACACCGCCCTGGAGATGTCCGCGCTGACCGCGGCACTGGCGCGGCAGGGGGTGCCGGATGCCGAGGAGGCCGTGCGGACCGCCGTCTCCGACGGTGATGTCCTCGTCTTCCAGGACCCGCTGCCCCTGACGGGTGCCCCGGCACCGCAGCGAGCCGGCGCCGGGAACGGCGGGGACGGGACGGACGGCGCGGAGGGGACGGACGACGCGGACGAGGAGCGGCCCGTCAGGGTGCTCGTGGGGCTCGAGCGGTATGCGATGGCCGAGGAGAGCCTCGCCGACGGGCTGGCCCGGCTCGTCAACTCCGCTCCCGGACAGGACGGTTCGGGTACGGAGTGGGAACGGGCCGCCGCTTCGGCGGGCGGCTCCGCGGGGGAGCTGGTCCGCGCGGTCGCCGGTCATGGGCTGGTGCTGCACACGGGCGGGGAGGCGTCGCTCGCCGAGCCGGCGGCCCTGCTCCGGGCGGCGCGCGGTCTCGGGCTGCGCGCCTGGGCCGCCACCCACTCCCCCATCGGGCGTGACCGGTTCACGGCCCTGCTGGAGGCCGCCACGGCCGGGGACACGGGCGCGGGCACGGGCACGGGGGAGGCGAACGCCGAAGCGGACGTGGCGGGAGAGGCCGGGCCCGTGGGCCCCGGAGTCGCCACCGTCGCCGGGCTGCTGTCCGGTGCCGAGGGGCCGGGGCGGGACGCCGACGGGGCGCTGCTGCTGGACCTGCTCGTCGTGCTGGACGCTCCCCAGCTGGACGTCGAGGCGGCCGCGCTGGTCACGGAGTCGCTGCCGGACGGCGCCCGGCTGCTGCTGGCCGGGGACCCGGGCGTGCTGTGGTCCGTCGGTCCCGGTCGGGTGTTCGCCGATCTGCTGGCGGCGCGCGCGTGTCCGCAGGTCGCCTCCCGGCGGCCGGACCCCGGGCCGCTGGGCGAACTGGTCTCCGGTATCGGGGTCGGTGAGCTGAACCAGGTGGCGGCGCCCGGCAAGGAGGTCGTCATCGTGCCGGTGCGGGACCCGGGCGAGGCCGTGCACCGGACGGTGCAGCTCGTGGTCGACTCGGTGCCGCGCGCGATCGGGGTGCCGGCGGAGGAGACCCAGGTGATCACGCCGGGGCACGGGGGCGCGGTGGGCACGCGCGCGCTGAACGCGGCGTTGAAGGAGCGGTTGAATCCGGGGCCGGGGCGCTTCGGCGGGTTCGACCCCGGCGACCGGATCGCCTACTCCCCCGCCCTGGGCCGTACGGTGCCGGGCCGGGTGGTGAAGGCCGACGCGGACGGGCTGCATCTGTCCTGCGCGGGCGAGACCGTCGTCGTACCGCAGGAGCGGGTGGAGCGGTCGGTACGGCACGGCTGGGCGCTGACGGCGCACCAGGCGGTGGGTGGCCGGTGGCCGGCCGTGGTCGTGGTGCTGCCCGGCGATGCCGTGCAGGCGTTGAGCCGGCCGTGGGTGTACACGGCGTTCAGCAGGGCGGACCGCCACCTGTCCGTGGTGCACGGCGTGGAGCAGGCACTGCCGCGTGCCGTGGCCGAGGTGGCGGCGAAGTCCCGGACGACCCGGCTGCCGGTACTGCTGGCACCACAGGTACCGGCACCGGCCGGCTGACCGGGGACACCACCCGCCACGGTGACCGCGGTGGGGGGGGGGGGGCCGGGGGGGCCCCCCCCCCCCCCCCCCCCCGCCGCGGGGGGGCGCCC
>NZ_JBHXQZ010000153.1:1937-10595 GCF_042717095.1 Streptomyces sp. NPDC058632
GTGGCCGGGGGGGGGGGGGCCCCCCGGGGCCCCCCCCCCACCACCACTGTCGGCGCCGGTGTCGCTCCTGCCGCCGTCACCGGTCCCGTAGGCCCGACTCGGGGCGTGATCAGCGGTCGGCGTCGAGGGCCGGCACCGGCCCGTCCTCGAGGTCGTCGTCGAGGTCGTCCACCTCGTCGTCGGGATCTTCGTCGAAGACGGCGCTGACGTCGAAGCGGCACACGACCTGTGCCGGGTCCGCCTGCTCGAACGGTGCCTCGAGCCATTCACCGGCTTCCGCCGGTTCGTCCGATGCCGTCACCCAGAGTGTGGAGTCTCCCTCCTCGAGGCCGAACTCCTTGTGCCGGGAGGCGATCTCGTCCGGTTCGTACTCGCCGAACAGGAGGCCGAGCGCGCCGTGGACGGTGCCCGAGGCGCCGGAAGTGCCGGAGGTGTCGGAGCCCTCGTCGTCCACCGCCTCGATCCGCTGGGCGTGCGCCAGCAGCCGCCGCGGCTCCGCGACGGCGTAGTCGCGGCGGATCAGCACGCTGAGCGCGCTGGGCTCCTCGGGGCCGGTGTAGGGCGGCAGGGCGTCCTCGGCCGCGGGGATCTCGAAGGGGGTCACCTCGTCGTAGCGGTCGTAGAGCAGTTCGTCGTACGCCTCAGCGGCCCCGGCCAGCTCGTTGAACGCCTCGTAGACGGCCGGGTCGTCCTCCCCCGACCTGCGTTCGACCGCGGCCAGGTGGCGGTCGAGCGCGGTCTTGACCGCCTCGGCGGCGGCGCGTACCTCGGCAGCGGTGGGCTGCGCAGCATCAGACATAGTGCAGACGCTATCCGTACCGGGGCCCAGCCCGCACAATAGATGCGATGCCGGAATACGAATTTGTCGACGTGTACGTACCGCGCGGGGTCTCCCGCAAGGAGGCGGCCCGTCTGCTGACGGACCACGCGGAGTACGGTCACTGGGAGTTGGACCGTCTGAGTCTGCTGCGCGACGGGAGCCGCAAGGTGCGGCTGCGGCGGCGGATCATCCGCCAGGTACGCGCGACCTGGTGAGTCCGGACACCCCGTCGGCCGCTACGCCCTCACCCACGGAGCGGGCACCGGCGCAGCCGGGCCCGCTCCGGACGGCCGGTTCCGGCCACTGTCGCGGCCGGTGTCACGCGGCGGCTCGCGCCTTGCGGTAGAGCACCACGCCGGCGAGCAGCGCGCCCGCCCCGGCCGGCAGGGCGAGCCCGATCGGCAGCTCGCTGCCCGTCGCGGCCAGCTCCACGTCGCCCTGGGGCCGGGCGGCGGAGTGGGTGCCCGGCCGGCTGCCGGGCGCGGAGCCACCGGGGGTGGCCTCGCCCGGGGTGGACGGCGTGGCCGGCTCGGCCTCGCCCCGGTCGCCGGGCCGGCTGGGCGTCTCCTGGTCGCCGGAGCCGCCGTTCGCGCACTCGCTGCCCAGGGCGGCGTTGCCGAGACCGATGACGTCGACGCTGTTGCCGCAGACGTTCACCGGAACGTGGACCGGTGCCTCGATGCGATTGCCGGACGCCACGCCGGGCGAGCCGGCGGTGTGCCCGCCGGTCTGCGCGCCGCCGTGACCGCTCGGCGCCGAACCGCCCTGGTTGGCACACGAGGTGCCCACGGACGGGTTGAGGACGCCGACGACGTCGACCGTGTTTCCGCAGACGTTGACCGGCGCGTGCACCGGCGCGTGGAGCGAGTTCCCGGAGAGCACGCCGGGTGAGCCCTCGGCCGCCCCCTGTGTGCCGGAGTCGGCGTGCGCGAGCCCGCCCGCGGCGGCGATCACGCCGGACGCGGCTGCCACGGTCATCAGACCCTTACGGGTGACCTGTCGCATGTACTGATTCCTGCCTTCGACCAAGTGCCGGGAAGGGTGTTCCAAGGATTCCTGGAATTTCTCGGACCCCACGGACCGCCTCGGATTCCGTTCCCGGTGTTCGGAACGTACGGGAAAACCGGTCGACCCCGAGCGCATGGCGCGCGCTGCGGGGCCGACAGGCTCAAACCCTGAAAGGGCGTGCCCTAATGGGCGAGGCACAACGTCACTGGTTGACGCAGGTGTTGCCGAACGTGGGGTTCAGCAGTCCGATCACGGAGACCGTGTTGCCGCAGGCGTTCACCGGGACGTGCACCGGGACCTGAACGACGTTGCCCGAGACGACACCCGGGGAGTGCACGGCGGCACCCTGGGCACCGGCATCGGCGGCGGCCATGCCCGCACCCGCGAGAACCAGCCCACCGGTGGCGGCGGCGACAGCGACGACCTTCTTGATCATTATTCCTCCTCGTTGGCAATGCGATCCAAATCCGCGGATCACATCACGGGTAACGAGGAGGAAGTAATGAGGCTACGAGCTTATCGTCGCATTCACCCTTCCCGGTTAATTCCGTACGTCTGCCCGATTGTGCAGGGGGCGTTCAGGACGCGTCCAGGAACCGGTCGAGCACCCGCACACCGAACTTCAGGCCGTCCACCGGCACCCGCTCGTCGACCCCGTGGAACATGCCGGCGAAGTCCAGCTCCGGCGGCAGCTGCAGCGGGGCGAAGCCGAAGCAGCGGATGCCGAGGTCGTCGAAGGACTTGGCGTCGGTGCCGCCGGAGAGCATGTACGGCACCGCCCGCGCGATCGGGTCCTCGGCGCCGAGCGCCAGCTGCATGGCGTCGACGAGCCGGCCGTCGAAACCGGTCTCCAGCGCCTTGTCCGCGTGCACGTCCTCCCGCTTCACGCGCGGGCCGAGGATCCGGTCGAGGTCGGCCAGGAACTCCTCCTCGTGTCCGGGCAGGAAGCGGCCGTCGACGTGGGCGGTGGCCTGGCCCGGGATGACGTTGACCTTGTAGCCGGCGCCGAGCATGGTGGGCGCCGCCGAGTTGCGCAGGGTGGTGCCGATCATGCGGGCGATGCCGCCGAGCTTGGCGAGGGTCTCGTCCATGTTCTCCGGGTCGAGCTCGGTGCCGAGGGCGTCGGAGAGCTCGTCCAGGAAGGCCCGTACGGTCTTGGTGACCCGTACCGGCCACGTGTGCCGGCCGAGCCGGGCGACCGCCTCGCTGAGTTCGGTGATCGCGTTGTCGTCGTTGGTCATCGAGCCGTGGCCGGCCGTGCCGTCGACGGTGAGCCGCATCCAGTGCATGCCCTTCTCGGCGGTCTCGACGAGGTAGAGGCGCAGCTTCTCGTTGACGGTGAAGGAGAACCCGCCGACCTCGCCGATCGCCTCGGTGACGCCCTCGAACAGCTCGGGGTGCTCGCGGACCAGGTGCTTGGCGCCGTAGGTGCCGCCGGCCTCCTCGTCGGCGAGGAAGGCGAGGACGATGTCGCGCGGGGGCTTGCGCCCGCTGCGCAGCCGGTCGCGGACGACCGCCAGGGTCATCGCGTCCATGTCCTTCATGTCGACGGCCCCGCGCCCCCACACGCATCCGTCGGCGATCTCGCCGGAGAACGGGTGGTGGGTCCAGTCGTCGGCGTTGGCCGGTACCACGTCGGTGTGGCCGTGGATCAGCAGCGCCGGCCGGGAGGGGTCCTCCCCCTCGATCCGGGCCACGGTGGAGGCGCGGCCCTTGTGCGACTCGAAGATCTGCGGTTCGAGCCCCACCTCGGCGAGCTTCTCGGCGACGTACTCGGCCGCCTTGCGCTCGCCGGGACCCGAGTGGTCGCCGTAGTTGCTGGTGTCGATCCGGATCAGGTCGCGGCAGAGGTCCACGACCTCGTCCTCACCGGTGACGCCCCTGGCCGTGCCGTCCGTCGCGCTCACGTGGTTCCTCCCGCTGTCACTGCACTCTTGTCACTGCGCTCTGTTCCCCGCACGCCGTCACTGCTCGTGGGTCTCCCCTCATCCTCTCTCCTGGGCGCCCCCGCCCCAAGACCGGACCCGGCCCGTCACACGGCGTTCACGCGGGAACGGAGCCCGGCCGGGACGGGCGGCGCCGGACCGCGCACCCGCCCGGGGGTGATCGGCCACCCCGGAAAGCCTGGTAATGTTTACGTCGTCGCCGCGGGGGAAACCCGCGCGTCAGACACCTTGTCCGGGTGGCGGAATGGCAGACGCGCTAGCTTGAGGTGCTAGTGCCCTTTAACGGGCGTGGGGGTTCAAGTCCCCCCTCGGACACATGAGCACGAGGGCCGCGACCATCAGGTCGCGGCCCTCGTGCGTTGTCGCGCCCCGTCACGGAGGAAGACCATGGCCGACCACTCCTGCCCCTGCGGGCTCCCCGAGACCTACGAGGCGTGCTGCGGGCGCTTCCACTCGGGGGCGGCCGCCGCGCCGACCGCCGAGCGGCTGATGCGGTCGCGGTACTGCGCCTTCGTACGGCTGGACGCCGGTTACCTGCTGCGGACCTGGCATCCGCGGACGCGGCCGGAGCGGGTCGACCTCGACCCCGGGATGCGGTGGACCGGACTGGAGATCCTGGAGGCGGTCGGCGGATCCGCCTTCCACTCCACCGGGACGGTGACCTTCCGGGCCTCCTACCGGGGCGGCTCGCTGCACGAGCGGAGCCGCTTCGAGCGCGTGGGCGGGGCATGGGTGTACCTCGACGGGGAGTTCCTGGGCTGAGCCCGCTCACCCGGCTCCCGCCCGCCCGACCCCGCTCACAGGGGTCCCGCCCGCCCGGCCCGCCCGCCCCCCTCGCTCCGGACCGCCGTTGACAGAGCGGAACACTGTTCCGTATCGTAATCGGAACAGCGTTCCGCTTGTCGGCATGGCCGGAGCCGGGCGCTTCCGACCGCCTCGATCGCCGTCGGCCGCATGAGAGCGAGTGCCGGCGGCGGAGGCCATCGAAAGGGAACCCCGCATGAGCGCATCGATCTCCCCTGCCCGCGAAGCTCTCCGCTCCCCCGCCCCCGTCCTCTCCGTCGGTCCGGTGGTGGTGCCGGCTCCCGGCCGGGCGGTGGATCTGGAGGTCCGGGTCTCCGCGCCCGTGACCGGGGACGATCTGCCGGTCGTCCTCCTCTCGCACGGCCAGGGCTACTCGAACCACCTCTCCTCGCTGAACGGCTACGCGCCGCTCGCCCACTTCTGGGCGGCGCACGGCTTCGTCGTCGTCCAGCCGACCCATCTCAGCTCGAGGACGCTGGAACTGGACCCCGCCGCCCCCGGGGGCCCCTTGCACTGGCGGTCGCGGGCCGAGGACATGACGCGCGTCCTCGACGGATTCGACGCGATCGAGGCCGCGGTGCCGCAGCTTCGCGGGCGGGTGGACCGCGGCAGCGTGGCCGTGGCCGGGCACTCGATGGGCGGGCACACCGCGAGTCTGCTGCTGGGCGCCCGGCTCACCGATCCGGACGACGGGAAGGTGGCCGACCTGACCGAGCCCCGGATCAAGGCGGGGGTGCTGCTCGCGGCACCCGGCCGAGGGGGCGACGCCCTCACCCCGTCCACGGCCGAGAACCTGCCCTTCTTCCTGACCACGGACTTCTCCGGGATGGCCACGCCCGCGCTCGTGGTCGCCGGCGACAAGGACGACTCCACCCATCTGACGGTCCGGGGCCCGGACTGGCACGCCGATCCGTACACCCTCGCGCCGGGACCGAAGTCGCTGCTGACCCTGTTCGGCGCGGAGCACGGGCTCGGCGGGATCTCCGGCTACGACGTCGCCGAGACCACGGACGAGAACCCCGCGCGGGTCGCCGCGGTGGCGCGGCTCACCTGGGCCTACCTGCGCAGTCGGTTCCAGCCGGGGGATCCCGCCTGGCAGGAGGCGTGCGACGCGCTGACGGCCGGTCCCGATCCGCTCGGCCGGGTCGAGTCCAAGTAGGCCGGACGGGGCGGCGCGGCAGACCGGACGGGGCGACGCCCCGGCCCGGTCACGGTGCCAGGATGTCCAGTTCCTGGAGCGCGCCCACGGTGATCTCGCGGGTCAGTTCCTCCGCGCGGGCGGCGTCGCGCTCGCGGACCGCTTCGGCGACCCGGACGTGCAGGGTGACCGCGGCCGGGTCGGGGTCCTCGAACATCACGTCGTGATGGGTGCGGCCGGTGAGGACCTCGGCGACGACGTCGCCGAGGCGGGCGAACATGTCGTTGCCGG
The DNA here is from genome assembly GCF_042717095.1 of Streptomyces sp. NPDC058632. Taxonomy (NCBI): domain Bacteria; kingdom Bacillati; phylum Actinomycetota; class Actinomycetes; order Kitasatosporales; family Streptomycetaceae; genus Streptomyces; species Streptomyces sp. NPDC058632. The sequence goes on from NZ_JBHXQZ010000153.1 coordinate 7,945, forward strand.
ACGCGGTGAGGATGACGCGGTGGAAGGCCACGTCGTGGAGGAGGTAGCCCTCCAGCTGGTGGCCGCGCGAGTTGGCGACCATGCCGAGGGCGCACTCGGTGAGTTCGGCGCACTGCTCGGCGGTGGCGTTGCGGGCGGCGAGCCCCGCCGCGACCGGTTCGACGGCCGAGCGCAGCACCGTGAGCGAGCGCAGTTGCCGGGGGCGGTCCGCGCCGGCCAGCCGCCAGCGGATGACCTGGGGGTCGTACACGTTCCAGTCGCAGGCCGGGCGGACCGTCACACCCACCCGGCGCCGGGACTCGACGAGGTGCATGGACTCCAGGACGCGCACCACTTCACGCATCACGGACCGCGACACGTCGAAACGCTGTGCGAGTTCGTCGGTGCGTAGCACGCTGCCCGGCGGGTATGCGCCCGCCGTGATCTCGGGGCCGAGGGTGTCCAATACACGGCCGTGCAGCCCCCGGCCCATGGTGCTCATCCACTCAGAGTACGGGGCGGATCACGGGTTTCAAAGGTCGGACTTATACGTCACACCCCCTTGTATTTGTCTTACCTTTGAGTTTCAGTTGCCTCGACATCAGGTTGTCGACGACGACAGCAGACTGTGAGGCAGCGATGAACACCCCCCATGTCGTAGTGGTCATGGGCGTCGCGGGCACCGGCAAGACCACCATCGGTCCCCTGCTCGCGGCCCGGTACGGCGTCCCGTACGCCGAGGGCGACGACTTCCATCCACCGGCCAACATCGCCAAGATGTCGGCGGGCACCCCGCTCGACGACGACGACCGCCGGCCCTGGCTGGACGCCATCGGCGGGTGGGCGCACGAACGGGCCGGCCTCGGCGGCGTGGTCAGCTGCTCGGCGCTGAAGCGGTCGTACCGCGACCGGCTGCGGGCAGCCGCGCCCGGCGTGGTCTTCGTGCACCTCACGGGTGACCGTGCGCTGATCGAGGACCGGATGTCGCACCGCGAGGGGCACTTCATGCCCACGGCACTGCTCGACTCCCAGTTCGCCACGCTCCAGCCGCTGGAGCCGGACGAGCGCGGAGTCGCCGTGGAGGTCACGGGCAGCCCCGAGGAGATCACCGAACAGGCGGTCACCGCCCTCGCGGACCTCTCCGGAGCGGCCTCCTAGCTCCCGCCCGAAGCGGTCGGCACCCGGCCTGGCCTCCCCCGTCCGAGCCGGCTCCGCCGGCCGCTTCCGGACCCCGCCGCTTTCGGCCCCCATGGACCCCGGGGCGTCCCCATCGCCCCGGTCTTCTTTCCGATTCCCCCACTCCCCGTACTCACAAGGGATTCACCGTGACCAGACTCAGTGTCGAGCTGCTGGCAGCGGACGCACCCGAGCCGATCACCTCGGCCGGCCACGCTCAGCTGGGCATCGCCGTCCTGGCGGGCATCGCCGTCATCGTCTTGCTCATCACGCGCTTCAAGCTGCACGCCTTCCTGGCGCTGACCATCGGTTCGCTGGCACTCGGCGCGTTCGCCGGGGCGCCGCTGGACAAGGTCATCACCAGTTTCAGCGCCGGGCTCGGTTCCACCGTCGCCGGTGTCGGCGTGCTCATCGCCCTCGGGGCGATCCTCGGCAAGATGCTCGCCGACTCGGGCGGCGCCGACCAGATCGTCGACACGATCCTCGCCAGGGCCAACGGCCGCACCATGCCGTGGGCGATGGTGCTGATCGCCTCGGTGATCGGTCTGCCGCTGTTCTTCGAGGTCGGCGTCGTGCTGCTGATCCCGGTCGTGCTGATGGTCGCCAAGCGCGGCAACTACTCGCTGATGCGGATCGGCATCCCGGCGCTCGCCGGCCTGTCCGTGATGCACGGCCTGGTGCCTCCGCACCCCGGCCCGCTGGTCGCGATCGACGCGGTCGACGCCAACCTCGGCGTGACGCTCGCGCTGGGTGTGCTCGTCGCCATACCGACGGTGATCATCGCCGGTCCGGTCTTCTCCAAGTACGCCGCCCGCTGGGTGGACGTCCCGGCCCCGGACCGGATGATCCCTCAGCGTCCCTCCGAGGACCTGGAGAAGCGTCCCGGGTTCGGCCCGACGCTGGCGACCATTCTGCTGCCGGTCGTGCTGATGCTGGCCAGGGCCCTGGTGGAGATCGTCGTCGACGACCCGGAGAACGGCGTCCAGCGCGTCTTCAACGTCATCGGCTCCCCGATGATCGCCCTGCTCGCGTCCGTGCTCGTCGGCATCTTCACGCTGGGCCTGCCCGCCGGGTTCAGCAAGGAGCGGATCTCGGGGCTGGTCGAGAAGGGCCTCGCCCCGATCGCCGGCATCCTGCTGATCGTCGGCGCGGGTGGCGGTTTCAAGCAGACCCTGATCGACTCCGGTGTGGGTCAGATGATCCTCGACATCTCCGAGGACTGGTCCGTCCCGGCGCTGCTGCTCGGCTGGCTGATCGCGGTGGCGATCCGGCTGGCGACCGGTTCCGCGACCGTGGCGACCATCTCGGCGGCCGGCCTGGTGGCACCGCTCGCGGCCGACATGTCGACCACGCACGCCGCTCTGCTGGTGCTGGCCATCGGTGCCGGCTCGGTCTTCTTCAGCCATGTCAACGACGCCGGTTTCTGGCTGGTGAAGGAGTACTTCGGGCTGAGCGTCGGCCAGACCATCAAGACCTGGTCGGTCATGGAGACGATC
>NZ_JBHXQZ010000154.1:0-9921 GCF_042717095.1 Streptomyces sp. NPDC058632
CGTCGTCGTCATCGACTGCACCGACACCGGCGCGTCCCCACCCACCGCCACCGACCCGACCTGGATCCGCCGGCTCCTGCGCCGCGGGGCGAGCGGCCGGACCGGCACCTCGGGGACCCCGAGGGAGACAGCCGTCATGGCGTCACTCCCTGTTTCCCGAGACCGTCTCGCGCAGGGCGCGCAGGGACTCCTTCAGGGACCCCGTGGTGGCGAGGACGGCGGTGGGCTCGTAGCCGCAGTGCGCCATGCAGTTGGCGCAGCGCGGGTCCTTGCCCCGGCCGTACTTGTCCCAGTCGGTCTTCTCGATCAGCTCCCGGTACGTCGGCACATAGCCGTCACTCATCAGGTAGCAGGGGCGCTGCCAGCCGAAGAGCGAGTAGTTCGGGATCGCCCACGCGGTGCACGGGAAGTCGACCCTGCCCTCGAGGAAATCCAGGAACAGTGGCGAGTGGTTGAGCCGCCAGCGACGGCGGTTGCCCCCGGCGAACGCCTTCCTGAACAGTTCGCGGGTCTGCTCCACACCGAGGAAGTGCTCCTGGTCGGGGGCCTTCTCGTAGGCGTAGGCGGGCGAGATCATCATCTCGTCGACCTTGAGGTCGTCGTTGAGGTAGTTGAGCACCTCGACGACGGTCTGCGGGGTGTCGGTGTTGAAGAAGGTCGAGTTGGTGGTGACCCGGAAGCCGCGCCGCTTGGCCTCCTTGATGGCGGCCACCGCCTCGTCGAACACGCCCTCCTTCGCGACGGACTCGTCGTGCCGCTCGCGCAGCCCGTCGATGTGCACGGCGAACGCGAAGTACGGCGACGGGGTGAACTTGTCCATCTTCCTGCGCAGCAGCATGGCGTTGGTGCACAGGAACACGTACGTGCGCCGTGCCACCAGCTGGCGCACGATCTCGTCGATCTGAGGGTGCATCAGCGGCTCGCCTCCGGCGATCGACACCATCGGGGCCCCGGACTCCAGCACCGCGCCCACGGCCTGCGCGACCGGCATGCGCTGCTTGAGCACCCCGGCGGGGTGCTGGATCTTCCCGCAGCCCTCGCAGGCGAGGTTGCAGGCGAAGAGCGGTTCCAGCTCGACGATCAGCGGAAACTTGTCCCGTCGGCGGAGCTTCTGTTCGGCCAGGTATGTAGCGACCTTGATGGACTGACGCAGCGGCATGGCCATCTGGCTCACCTCCCAGGGAGCAGCAAGGAACGGTGCCATTCGAGATACGCGGGAAGAACGGAACGAAGAACGCGGAAAGCCGATATTCCACCGCGCACCGTGCCGATCCGGACCAGCTCATGTTCAGGAGCGTCCACGACCACCCGTACGGCCGCAACGGGGCGCGCGCCCGCGCGGACGGCGCTCAGGAGCGTGGCAGCGGACTCCATGTCGACCGCGATCGCACCGGTGGCGAGCAGCTCGGGCCGTTCGTGTCCCCGGACCACGTGCCCGGAGCCGGTGAGCGGCCCGGTGTGGACGGTGCGCCCCGGCGCGATGCGCGCCAGTTCCTTCACCAGCAGGTCGGTCCCGACGCACGGCACGCTGCCGCGCGGGTCCCGGGTCTCCCCTGCGACCACCAGGTCGCCGGGATGCATCCCCGGGGCCAGCCCGGCGCAGAAGCCGGTGGCCAGCACGGCGGCGGCGCGCAGCCCCGGGCCGGCGAGCGCCCGGGTGACGGAGCGCTCGGCCGCCGCCGGCCCCATGCCCGTGCGCAGGACGGTGACCGGCCCGCCGGCGCCGTCGCGGCCCCTCCCGCGCAGGGCGAGCCGTTCGATGCCGAGCGCGCAGGCGATCAGCAACGGCGCCGGGGCCGCCCGGGGGCTCATCAGCTGCCCGTCGCCTCGGCCAGCCGCTGCCGCTGTGCACCGGTGTCCGGCGGGCCGCCGGCACCGGCTTCCCCGGCACCCGCCGTACCCGCCCCCGGCTGCACGACCGGCACCTTCGCCGGCACCGCCGCCGGAGTCTTGGCGAACGGCTCCCCGTTCACGTACCGGCCGAGCGCGGTGAGTGGGAAGACCTGCCGGTAGAGGTGGTAGTTGATGGAGAAGTCCCAGGGGAAGCCCGTGCCGGTGAAGTAGGGCTCGTCCCAGGAGCCGTCCTCGTGCTGGGTGGCCGCCAGCCAGGCGATGCCGCGTTCCACGGCCGCGGACTCCTTCTCGCCGGCCGCCAGCAGGGCCATCAGCGCCCACCCGGTCTGCGAGGCGGTCGAGGCTCCCTTTCCGCTCCACTCGCGGGAGTCGCGGTAGGAGCGCAGGTCCTCGCCCCAGCCTCCGTCGTCGTTCTGGACCGACTCCAGCCAGGCCACGGCCCGTCGGATCGCCGGGTGCGAGCCGGGGAGACCGGCGGCGACCAGCGCCGGCACCACGGACCCGGTGCCGTACAGGTAGTTGACGCCCCAGCGCCCGAACCACGAGCCGTCCGGCTCCTGTTCGGCGAGCAGCCAGCGGATGCCGCGCCGGGTGCGCGGGTCGTGGGCGAGCCCTTCGACGGCGAGCATCTCCACGACGTGCGCGGTGACATCGGCCGACGGCGGGTCGATGACCTCGCCGAAGTCGCAGAACGGCAGCCGGTTGGGGAACGGGCTGGTGTTGTCGACGTCGAAGGCGCCCCAGGCGCCGTTGCGGGACTGCATGCCGAGGTTCCAGCGGACCCCGCGGCCGACGGCGTTGTCCACCCGCTCCGGGTCGTGGTGCTTGACCCGGCGGAGTGCGAGGACCACCTCGGCGGTGTCGTCGATGTCGGGGTAGTTGTCGTTGTGGAACTCGAACGCCCAGCCACCCGGTGGGAGTCCGGGCCTGCGTACCGACCAGTCGCCGGGCCGTACGACCTGTTCGCCGAGCATCCAGTCGGCGGCCCTGACCAGTTGGGGGTGGTCGGCGGGCAGGCCGGCGTCGGCGAGGGCGATGGTGGCGAGGCAGGTGTCCCACACCGGGGACTGACAGGCCTCGATCATCCGGGCGCCGTCCTCGCGCCACACGGCGAACCGGTCGAGGGACTTCAGTCCGGCGCGCATCACCGGGTGGTTCAGGTCGTAGCCGAGCAGGTGCAGCGCGATGACGGAATACACGGCGGGCGGCTGGATGCCGCCCCAGCAGCCGTCGTTCTCCTGCCGTTCGATGATCCAGCGGGCCGCGGTGTTCATCGCCGCCCCGCGCAGCCGGCGCGGGACGGCCCGGCGCAGCGCGTGCAGGCCCTTGTCGAGCCGCTGGAAGACGCCGTCCCAGCTGGCCGCCGGTGCCATCCGTCCGGGAGGGCCGGGGCGGGCCGGGTCGGTGTGCAGTTCGTCGAGCGGGAACGGGGCGGGCCGTACCGGCCGCTTGGCGGAGACGATCGTCAGCGGGACGATGGTCTGGCGGGCCCAGCAGCCGAAGTCGTAGATGTTGAGCGGCACCCAGGACGGGAACCAGATCAGCTCGGGCGGGAGTTCGGGCAGGTCCTCCCACTTCCACCAGCCGAACAGGGCCAGCCAGATCCGGGTGAAGACCCGGGAGGCGGCGATCCCGCCCCGGTCACGGACCCAGGCGGCGGCGCGCGCCATGTGCGGGGCGTCCGGCGCGTCGCCGGCCAGCCGCAGGGCGACGTACGCCTCGATGGTGGCGGAGAGGTCGCCGGGCCCGCCGTGGAAGGTGGCCCAGGTGCCGTCCGCGCGCTGCTCGCCCCGGATGAACAGGGCGGCGGCCCGGGTGGTCTCCTCCTCGAGGATGCCGAGGAACTGACGCAGCAGCAGGTCCTCGGCGTCCATCGTGACGTTGGTCTCGAGGTCCCCCTTCCACCAGCCCTGGTCGTCCTGGCGGGACAGCAGGAACTCGGTGGCGCGCCGCATGGCGCCGGCGGCGATGTCGGGTACCCCGGCCGCCACGGGGATGTCGGTGTCGGTGTCGCTGGCCGCGGCCACCGAGGACGGCAGGGCCGCCCCGGTGCTTCCGTCGGTCGTCGCTGTCATGGCTTCCCCTTCGTGCAGTTCTGCAATGTGTGCGTCTGCTGTGGGTCCGCCGTCGGCCGGTGCCGTACTCCCCGCAACACCGGCCGGCGACTACGCGAGGGCTATTCGACCGATAGTGATCATCTCTTTCGTACGACGACGAAGTCCGCGAGCGCCGTGAACTGCTCCCGCACCTTGTCGGGCATGTCGACGGCGTCGAGGGCCTCGATGGCGATGGTGTGCTGGCGACGCGCTTCCCCGGCGGTCCACTCCCGCCCGCCGGCCTGCTCGATGAGGGCCGCGCGGGCCGCGAACTCCTCCTCGGAGAAGGCGGCGAAGTCGCTGCCGCCGGCGTCGGCGGCGAGGATCCCCGCGAGCTGCTCGGAGGCCGGGCCGCCCGCGGCGAGCGCCGCCACGACGGGGAGGGACTTCTTGCGCTGGCGCAGATCGCTCCAGGTCTGCTTGCCGGTGGCCGCCGGGTCGCCCCAGATGCCGAGGAGGTCGTCGACGGCCTGGAAGGCCAGGCCGAGGTGGTAGCCGTACTTCTCCAGGGTGTCGGCGGTGTGCGCGTCGGCGCCGCCGAGCACGGCGCCGACGGAGCTGGCGCAGGCGAGCAGGGCGCCGGTCTTGTTGCCCTCCATCTCCAGGCACTCCTCGACGCCGACGCGGTCGCGGTGCTCGTAGGAGATGTCCTGCGCCTGGCCGTCGATGAGGGCGCGGGTGGCGGTGGTCAGCCGGCGGGTGGCCCGGCCGGCCTCTACGGTGCCGAGTTCCAGCAGCACCTCGTTGGCGAGGGCGAACAGGGCGTCGCCGACGAGGATGGCCTGGGCGGGGCCGTGCACCTTCCAGACGGTGTCGCGGTGCCTGCGCTGCTCGTCGCCGTCCATGAGGTCGTCGTGCAGCAGGGAGAAGTTGTGGACGAGTTCGACGGCGACCGCGCCGGGGACGCCGACCTCGGGGGCGGCACCGGTGACCTCGGCGGACAGCACGGCGAGCGCGGGGCGCACGGCCTTGCCGCCGTCGCCGTCCGCGGGCCTGCCCTGGGCGTCGATCCAGCCGAAGTGGTAGGCGGCGACGGTGTCCATGGGAGGCGCCAGGCGACCGATGGCCGCCCGCAGTACCGGCATGGCCAGTGTCCTGCCGCGCTCCAGGAGCGCGGGCACGTCCGCCGCGGTCCTTCCAGCGGCCTTCGAGGCCGGGGGCACAGTGGGCACAGTCTCTCCTCTTGTTGCGGTACCGGGGGTGCGGGGACCCGCCGCGGCGGGTGCGTCGGCGCTCACCGGAGTCCCTCTCGCACGGCGGGGCCCCTGGCGCCGCGGCCGGCCGCCCCGTCCCACGCGAAGAGGCGGGGGGGCCGGGGCCGGCCCAGGGCGCTCAGCGCGGCGTCCGCCGCGCCGACACCGCTGCGGACCGCACCCTCCATGGTCGCGGGCCACCCGGTGGCGGTCCACGCTCCGGCCAGGTACAGGCCGGGAGCCTTGGTGCGGGCGCCGGGCCTGAGCCGTCCGACGCCGGGAGCGGGGGCGAACGTCGCGGTGCGCTCCCGGGTGACGAAGAAGTCCCGCACACCGGCGCCGCGGGCACGCGGCAGCAGGCGTTCCAGTTCGGGGAGGTAGCGCTCGCGCAGCGCGGCCACGGGCTCGTCGATGTCGTTCCGGGCGACCGACTGCGACACGGCCAGGTACTGGCCCTGTCGCAGGCCGGAGGCCCGGGTGCGGTCGAAGACCCACTGCACGGGGCTGCCGAGGGCGGCGAAGAAGGGGCTGGTGAGCACCGTGCGGTCGTAGACGACGTGGAGGTTGAGGATCGGCGCGGTGCCGATGGCGAGCAGCCGCCCGGGATCGTCGAGCGCTCCGGCGGGCAGCAGGCCGTACGCCTCGCGCTGCGGTACGGCGAGGACGACGGCGTCCGCGTCGAGGCTCTCGCCGGGAACCTCGACGCTCCAGCCTCCGTCGCCGCGGGCGGAGACGGAGGTGGCGCGGGTACGGACCTCGGTACGGACCCCGGCGGAGTCGAGCGCCTTGCGGGCCAGCCGGTCGTGCAGGTCGCCCAGCGGGACATGGGCCCAGCCGATGTCGGCCGCGCCAGGGTCGGACAGCAGGCCGGTCTTGAAGACCATCGCGGCGAGCGCCAGCGAGGCGTCGCCCGCGACCGCGTTCAGCGTGGCGATCCCCACCAGGTCCCACAGTGCCTCGACGGCGCGCGGCGACTGGCCGTGTGCGGCCAGCCAGCTGCCGAAGTCCTGGTCGTCGAGGGCGGGATCGGCGAGGTCGAGTCCCTTGAGCGCGAGCGCGGCGCGGCCCACGTTCGCCCGCTCGGCGAGCGAGAGGTGCGGGTAGACGGCGAGGCTGCGCCCCAGGTGCAGGGGTACGGGCAGCGGATCGCGGCGCAGCCGGCCGAGCCGGCGTCCCTCGGGCCGGTCGGCGTCGATCACGGGCACGTCGAGACGGTTCTGCAGCGGGGCCAGGGCCGTGCCGTCGATCCGGTCGAGGAACCAGCGGTAGGCGGTGCAGCAGCGCAGGTAGACGTGCTGGCCGTTGTCGACGGTCAGGTCGCCGCGCTGGAAGGAGAAGGCGAGCCCGCCGAGCCGGGGGCGGCCTTCGAGCAGGGTGACGCGCACGCCGGCGTCGGCGAGCGCGAGCGCGGCGGTGACGCCGGCGAGACCGCCACCGACCACGACGGCGTGCCGTCTCGCCGGTGCGTCGTCGCCGGTGAGCGATTCCCCGGAGCTGGTGACACGGGTCATGGCGCGCCCTCCCCTGCCCGGCCGCCGTGCCGCCGGATCGGTGCGCGGCGGGCCGTCCTGGTCAGGGACGCGGGGCCGCGGCGGAGGGTTGCGCCCCGTTTGCCGGGGGCGCGACCGGGTGGGAGAGGTGTGTCCATCAGGCGCGCCTCCTGACGGTCCGCCGGGTGACGTGCCGGGTGTCCAGGCCGGACAGGCCGCGCACCGCGACGTAGGCCTTCTCCCGTCCGGGCAGGGAGACCCGGCCGCGCAGCACGGCCTCGGGCTCGCGCTCGATGCGGTCGAGGAGACGGCGGTAGATGCCGGCCATGGCGGCGACACAGGCGCCGCTGCGCCGGTCGAGCATGGGCAGCAGCCGGTAGCCCTCGGCGAACAGGGCGCGGGCCCGGCGCACCTCGAAGTGGACGAGGCCGGCGAAGTCGGAGCCCTCCGGCGGGGTCGGCCCGCTGAACCCGGCCGAGCAGCCGAACTTGGCGAGGTCGTCGGCGGGCAGGTAGGTGCGCCCGCCCTCGGCGTCCTCCCGGACGTCCCGGAGGATGTTGGTGAGCTGGAGCGCGAGCCCCAGGGTGTCGGCGTACTCGGGGGCGCGTTCGGCGCCCCGTGCGCCGGGTTCGGTGCCGAAGACGCCGAGGGAGATCCGCCCGATGGCGCCGGCCACGCAGCGGCAGTAGACCTTCAGGTCGTCCCAGGTCTCGTAGGTCTCGCCGCGTACGTCCATCCGGACGCCGTCGATCAGCTCGTCGAGGCCGCCGAGCGGGACCGGGAACCGCCGCGCGGTGTGTGCGAGGGCGACGGCTACCGGGTCGGTGTCGTCCTCGTCGACCGCGCCGTCCCGGACCCGGGTGAGCAGCGCCCGGGTGTCCTCGAGCCGGGCGACCTTGACGTCGTCCGCCAGCGCGCCGTCGCCGATGTCGTCGACGCGTCGGGAGAACGCGTACAGCGCCGACATGGCGCGCCGCTTCGGCGTCGGCAGCAGCCGGATGCCGTAGGCGAAGTTCCGGGCCTGCTGTCCGGTGACGGCCTCGCAGTAGCTGTACGCGGCGAGTACCGGCGCCGATGTGTGTGTGTCCGACTCCACTGCCGGGATCACCCCTCTCCTCGCAGCGTCGTGCCGGCCTCGCGCAGCAGCCGGACCTTGCCGGGCCCCGGTGGGCCGGGAAGTACGTCGTACTCGGCGGCGGCGATCGCGCCCAGGGCCGCCCGTCCCCCGGCCACGAACCCCGCGAGCAGCAGCTTCAGCCTGCCGCGGACGCTGCCCACCAGGGGGTCGCCCTCCTCCAGGAGCGCCCGGGCGCGCTGCGCCTGGAACGCGACCAGCGCGCGCACCGAGGCGCCGGCGTGCGGCGCGGCGAGGTCCGCCTCGTCGACGTGGAAGCGCTTCATGTCCTCGGCGGGCAGGTAGACGCGGTCGCGGCCGAGGTCCTCGGTGACGTCCTGGAGGTGCTCGACGATCTGGAGGGCGGTGCAGACCGCGTCGGAGCGGCGGATCCGCTCGGGGGTCGAGGTTCCGGTGACGCCGAGGACGAGGCGGCCGACCGGGTTGGCCGACAGCTCGCAGTAGGCGAGCAGGTCGTCGTAGGTCTCGTAGCGGCTGACGACCTGGTCCTGGCGGTTGGCGGCGATCAGGCCGAGGAAGGGTTCGGGGGGCAGACCGCGGCGGCGGACCGTCGGCTGGAGCCTGCGCAGCAGCGGATGGCGCGGGACCGCGTCGAAGACGCGGCGCAGATCCGCCTCGAAGGCGTCGAGCAGCACCGTCCGGTCACCTGCCCGGTCGGGGGCGACGCCGAGCAGTTCGGCGTCGGCGCCACCGGGGGCCAGGTCGCCGTCGCCGATGTCGTCGACGAGCCGGGCGTAGCCGTAGACCGCCATCAGGTCGTCGCGCCAGGCCCGGGGCAGGAAGAACGGCGCCACCGGGAAGTTCTCGGTGGCGGCCTTGTCCAGGGTGGCGCGCTCGGCGTCCAGGGGGGCGCCCCCGGGACCGTCCGGGCGCGCCGTGCCGGTTCGCGTCATCGCGGGCAGCCCTGGGCGGGGACGGCACATGCTGCGTTCAGCAGGGGAGTCTCCGTAGCCATCGCCGTCACATCTCCCGTTCTACACTGCCGACCCAATGTGCACTATTTCGGACACGCCGCCCGCACTTCCACCCGGCCCGGCCGCCGGCAGGTGTCGCGCGTTATGGCCCTGATTGCCGCCTTTAGGGACCGGTACAGCTTACGTGGTACAGCGCGGTACGGACCTCCGGGGTGCCCCCGCGCCTCGGAACAACGAACCGGCCCGTGTCAAGATTCCTGCGTACGGCAGAAGTTGGCGTCTCCTTTGCAGACGCCGGGCGCTCCCGGCCAGTTCCGGCCACAGAGATGCGGGCAGGCGGACCGGGCTACTTGGCGGTGAACTTCTCGTACTCCTTGAGCACCTCGTCCGTCGGGCCGTCCATGCGCAGTTCGCCGCGCTCCAGCCACAGCACGCGGTCGCAGGTGTCGCGGATCGACTTGTTGTTGTGGCTGACCAGGAAGACGGTGCCGGCCTCCTTGCGCAGTTCCCGGATGCGCGCCTCGGAGCGCTTCTGGAACTTGCGGTCGCCGGTGGCCAGGGCCTCGTCGATCATCAGGACGTCGTGGTCCTTGGCCGCCGCGATGGAGAAACGGAGCCGGGCCGCCATGCCGGAGGAGTAGGTGCGCATCGGCAGGGTGATGAAGTCGCCCTTCTCGTTGATGCCGGAGAAGTCGACGATCTCCTGGTAGCGCTCCCGGACCTGCTCGCGGGACATGCCCATGGCGAGCCCGCCGAGTATGACGTTCCGTTCGCCCGTCAGGTCGTTCATCAGGGCCGCGTTGACGCCGAGGAGGGAGGGCTGGCCGTCGGTGTAGACCTTGCCCTTCTCGGCGGGCAGCAGGCCCGCGATGGCCCGCAGCAGGGTCGACTTGCCGGAGCCGTTGGAACCGATCAGGCCGATGGCCTCGCCGCGGTAGGCGACGAAGGAGACCCCGCGCACCGCGTGCACCGTGCGCACGCCCCGCGCCTCGTCGTCCTTGCCCCGCCGTATCATCCGGCTGAGCGCCGCCGTGGCGCTGCCACGGCCGCCGCGCGCGCCGTTGACGCGGTAGACGATGTGCAGGTCGTCCGCGACGACGGTGGGGATGTGCGTGTCCGTCCTCTGGTCAGCCACGGCCGTACCTCTCCTCAGCCTTCCAGAAGTAGACGAAGCCGATCACGCCGGCCAGCAGCGCCCAGCCCACCGCGAACGCCCACACGTGAGCGGGCAGGTACGAG
>NZ_JBHXQZ010000155.1:0-4370 GCF_042717095.1 Streptomyces sp. NPDC058632
CTAGCGCGCCCCCGCCGCGGGGGGCGCGCGGGTGCTCCCCGGGGGGGGCGGCGGCGCCCCGGGCGGGGCGGGGGGGGGGGCCCCCCCCCGCGGGGGCCGCCCCCCCCCACCCCGCACGGCCCGGTCCGCCCGACGGCTGACGTCCTGCGCCGGGTACGCCTTCCCGGCCCTCACCCCAGCCGTCCTCCCTCCTTCGGACACCCCGGTCGTCCCGGCGCCGAACGGCCGCCCCGAACACCCGGTGTCCCCACCGGACCGCCAGCCGTCCGCCGGTCTTCCTCCAGATGGGTTGCGTTGATATGGACAAGGAACAGAAGCTCCGGGACTACCTCAAGCGAGCGAGCGCCGATCTGAAGCGTTCGCGGCAGCGGGTGAGCGAGCTGGAGGCGGCGGCCACCGAGCCCATCGCGATCGTCGGCATGGGCTGCCGATACCCGGGCGGGGTGAGCAGTCCGGAAGATCTGTGGCGGATGCTGGTCGCCGGCGAGGACGGCATCACCCCGATGCCCGGCGACCGGGGCTGGGAGGCCGCCATCGGCGACGGGCCCGCCGACTTCGCGGGCGGTTTCCTGCACGACGCCCCCGCTTTCGACGCGGACTTCTTCGGCATCTCGCCCCGCGAGGCCCTCTCCATGGACCCGCAGCAACGACTGCTCCTGGAAACCTCCTGGGAGGCCTTCGAACGCGCCGGGATCGACCCGTCCGGCGTCCGCGGCAGCCGTACCGGCATGTTCGTCGGCGCCATGCCGCAGGACTACCGCGTCGGTCCCGACGACGACGTACAGGGTTTCCAGCTGACCGGCAACGCCACCAGCATCCTGTCCGGCCGGCTGTCCTACTTCTACGGTGCCGTCGGCCCCGCCGTCACCGTCGACACCGCCTGCTCGTCCTCGCTGGTCGCCCTGCACCTGGCCGCCCAGGCACTGCGCGCGGGGGAGTGCTCGCTGGCACTGGCGGCCGGCGTCACCGTGATGGCGAGCCCCACCACCTTCGTCGAGTTCGCCCGCCAGGGCGGTCTCGCGGGCGACGGCCTCTGCAAGTCCTTCGCCGACGCCGCCGACGGCACCGGCTGGTCCGAGGGCGTCGGCGTCCTCGTCCTGGAGCGGCTCTCCGAGGCCCGCCGCAACGGCCACCACGTGCTCGCCGTGGTGCGCGGCTCCGCGGTCAACCAGGACGGCGCCTCCAACGGCCTGACCGCCCCCAACGGCCCCTCCCAACAGCGGGTCATCGAGGCCGCCCTGGTCAACGCCCGGCTCTCCGCCGCCGAGGTCGACGCGGTCGAGGCACACGGCACCGGCACCGTCCTCGGCGACCCCGTCGAGGCGCAGGCGCTGCTCGCCACCTACGGCCAGGGCCGCGACCCCGAACGGCCGCTGCTGCTCGGCTCGGTGAAGTCCAACATCAGCCACACCCAGGCCGCCGCCGGTGTCGCCGGCATCATCAAGATGGTCATGGCGATGCGCCACGACCTGCTCCCGCGGACACTGCACGTGGACCGGCCGTCCACCCATGTCGACTGGACCGAGGGAGCCGTCCGCCTCCTCACCGAGCCCGTCGCGTGGCCGCGCCGCGAGAACGCCCCGCGCCGGGCCGGCGTCTCCTCGTTCGGTCTGTCCGGCACCAACGCGCACACCATCATCGAGGAGGCCCCCGCCGAGGTTCCCGCCGGCGCCTCCGCCGAAGAGCCCACCGCCCCCGGTGCACAGGACACCCCTGCCGTCGGGCCCGGTGCGCTGCCGTGGCTGCTGTCCGGCCGCACCGCCGACGCACTGCGCGAGCAGGCCGGCCGGCTGCTGACGCACCTGCGCGACCGGCCCGCGCTCACCGCGCTCGACGCCGCCCATTCCCTGGCCACCACCCGCTCCGCCTTCGAGCACCGCGCCGCGTTCACCGCCGCCGACCGGGACACCGCCCTCGCCGCCCTCACCGCGCTCGCCGCCGGCGAGGACGCGCCCGGTCTCACCGTCCGCCAGACCCGCGGCCGCCCCAAGCTCGCCGTGCTCTTCTCCGGCCAGGGCTCCCAGCGCCCCGGCATGGGCCGCGACCTGTACGCCCGCTTCCCCGTCTTCGCCCGCGCCCTCGACGAGATCCTCGGCCACCTCGACGCCGGACTCGACCGCCCGCTGCGCCCCCTCCTGCTGGCCGACGCGGACACCCCCGAGGCCACTCTCCTCGACCGCACCGGATACGCGCAGCCCGCCCTGTTCGCCCTCGAAGTCGCCCTGTACCGGCTGGTCGAGTCCTGGGGTCTCACCCCCGACCACGTCACCGGCCACTCCGTCGGCGAGATCGCCGCCGCGCACGTCGCGGGCGTCTTCTCCCTGGAGGACGCCTGCACCCTGGTCCTCGCCCGCGGCCGGCTGATGGAGGCGCTGCCCGAGGGCGGCGCCATGGTCTCCGTCGAGGCCACCGAGGACGAGACGGCCCCGCTGGTCGCCGAGCGCGCCGCCCGGCTGTCGATCGCCGCCGTCAACGGTCCCTCGGCGGTGGTCGTCGCGGGCGCCGCCGACGACGTCGACGCCGTGGCCGCCCACTTCGCCGCTCTCGGCCGCCGCACCCGCCGGCTGCGCGTCTCGCACGCATTCCACTCGCCGCTGATGGAGCCGATGCTCGAGGAGTTCCGGGACGTCGTCGCCGGGCTGACCCCGCAGGCCCCCTCGCTGCCCGTGGTCTCCAATCTGACCGGCATGCCCGCAACGGTCGAGCAGCTGACCTCCGCCGACTACTGGGCCGACCACGTCCGGAACACCGTCCGCTTCGCCGACGGCGTCCGCCGGCTGGCCGGACACGGCACCGGCGTCTTCCTCGAACTCGGCCCCGACGGCACCCTGTCCGCGCTCAGCCGTGCCTGCCTGGACGCCGCCGGACACGAGGACGCCGTCGTCCTGCCCGCCCTGCGCAAGGACCGGCCCGAGACCACCGCGCTCACCGAGACCGCCGCCGGCCTCCACCTGCACGGCGTGCCGCTGCGCTGGGAGCGCTGGTTCGAGGGCACCGGCGCCCGCCGCGCCGACCTGCCGACGTACGCCTTCCGGCACCGCCGGTTCTGGCCCAAGGGCGTCACTGGAACGGCCGGCGACGTACGGGCCGCCGGCCTGGGCGCCGCCCACCACCCGTTGCTGGCCGCCGCCGTCACCCTCGCCAACTCCGACGGGCTGCTGCTCACCGGCCGCCTCTCGGTGCGCACCCACCCCTGGCTCGCCGACCACACGGTGCGCGGCACGGTCCTGCTGCCCGGCACCGCCTTCCTGGAACTCGCCGTCCGGGCCGGTGACGAGGTCGGCTGCGACCGCGTCGAGGACCTCACCCTGGCCGCGCCGCTCGCCCTGCCCGAGGACGGCGGCGTCCAGGTGCAGGTGTGGATCGGCAGCCCCGACGACACCGGCCGCCGCACCCTCAGCCTCTACGCCCGCCCCGACGGCGACGACGACCAGCCGTGGACCCGGCACGCCACGGGCACCCTCGCCCCCGGCGCCCGCCACGAGGACGGCTTCGACGCGGCCGTGTGGCCCCCGGCCGGCGCCGAACCGGTCGACCTGGACGGCTTCTACGACGGGCTCGCCGACGCCGGATTCGGCTACGGACCGGCCTTCCGCGGCCTGCGGGCGGTGTGGCGGCGCGGCGAGGAGACCTTCGCCGAGGTCGTCCTCGACGCCGGACCCGCCGGCGACGCGCCCGCGTTCGGCATCCACCCCGCGCTCCTGGACGCGGCCCTGCACGCCACCGCCTTCGCCCCGCTCGGTGAGGACGGGCGTGGCGGGCTGCCGTTCTCCTGGCAGGACGCCACCCTGCACGCGAGCGGCGCCACCGAGGTCCGGGTCCGGCTCACCCCGGCCGGTGACGACGCCGTGTCGATCGCCGTCACCGACGCCACCGGTGCGCCCGTCGCCTCCGTGGCCTCCCTGGTGCTGCGCACCGCCCCGGACGCACGTGCCACCGCGGCCTCCGCCCTGGAACGGGACGCGCTGTTCGCCCTGGACTGGACCCGGATCACCGCCTCCGCCGACGGCACCGCCCTGCCCGCCACCGTCGGCCTGCTCGGCACCGACCCCTTCGGTCTCACCGCCGCCCTGGCCACCGCCGGCGCGACCGTGACCGCCGTGCCCGGGGCCGCGGACGACTCCGACGCGTCCAAAACGGGTGAGACCCCGGACCTGGTGCTCGCCCCCGTCGCCGGCGCGGGCGACGACCTCGTGCTCGCCTCGGTGCACGACATCACCTCCCGCGCCCTCGGACACGTGCGGGACTGGCTCGCCGACCCGGCCCGCTCCGGCTCGCGGCTGGTGTTCGTCACCCGCGGAGCCGGCGCCACCGACGGCGGCGCGGTCGCCGACCCGGCCGCTGGGGGCCGCGGGGGGCGGGGGAGGTCC
>NZ_JBHXQZ010000155.1:4380-9515 GCF_042717095.1 Streptomyces sp. NPDC058632
CGTGCTGGTCGTTCTAGACTTCAGTTCTCGTTCGGTCTGTCTGTTGGTGTTCTTATCCCGCGGAGCGGTCGGCACTGTCTGCGGGGGCGTCGACGAGGCGGCCGCTGCGGCCGTCTGGGGCCTGGTCCGGTCCGCGCAGACCGAACACCCCGGCCGCTTCGGCCTCCTCGACCTCGACCCCGAACCGGCCGCCGACCCCGCCTCGGCCCTGCCGGCCGCGCTCACCGCCGACGAACCGCAGACCGCCCTCCGCGACGGCGCGGTCCTGGGCGCCCGCCTCGCCCGTGTCCGCCCGCCCGCCGAGCGGGACACCGCTGCCTGGAACCCGGACGGCACGGTCGTCGTCACCGGCGGCACCGGCGGCCTGGGCGCAGTCCTCGCCCGCCACCTCGTCGCCGCACACGGCGTACGGCACCTGCTGCTGGCCGGCCGGCGCGGTCCCGACGCGCCCGGCGCCACCGAACTGGCCGACGCCCTGCGCGAGTCGGGCGCCGAAGTCACGGTCCAGGCGTGTGACGCCGCCGACCCCGACGCCGTCGCCCGGCTCTTCGCCGCGATACCCGAGGACCACCCCGTCACCGCCGTGCTGCACACCGCGGGCATCCTCGACGACGGGCTCGTGGAGTCCTTCACCACCGACCGCCTCACCGCGGTCCTGCGGCCCAAGGCCGACGCCGTCTGGCACCTGCACCGGGCCACGCGCGACCTGGACCTCGCCGCGTTCGTCGTCTTCTCCTCCTTCGCCGGCACCGCCGGCGCCCCCGGCCAGGCCGGCTACGCCGCCGCCAACGCCTTCCTCGACGCCCTCGCCGCGGCCCGGCGTGCCGCTGGACTGCCCGGCCTGTCCCTCGGCTGGGGCCCCTGGGCGCCCGGCACCGGCATGACCGGCGAACTCACCGAGCACGACCTGCGCCGCCTGTCCCGCTCCGGCACGCCCCCGCTGGCCCCCGAGGACGGCCTCGCCCTCTTCGACACCGCCCTCGCCCTGCCCCGCGCGGCCGTCCTGCCCGTCCGGCTCGACCTGGCCGCGCTGCGCGGCGGGGGAGAGGTGCCGCCGCTGCTGCGCGGCCTGATCCGCGCCCGCCGCCGCACCGTGCGCACCGGCTCCGAGGCCGCCCTCGGCCTCACCCAGCGGTTGTCCCGGCTCGACGCGGAGGCCCGTACCGAGGCCGTCACCGACCTGGTGCGCGCCCAGGTGGCCGCCGTACTCGGCCACGCCTCCGCCACGGACATCGACCCCGAACGCGCCTTCCAGGACCTCGGCTTCGACTCCCTGACCGCCGTCGAACTGCGCAACCGGCTCGCCGCCGTCACCGGCCTGCGCACCTCGGCCACCGTCGTCTTCGACTACCCCACGGTCTCCGCGCTCGCCGCCCACCTGCTGGAGGAGCTGACCGGCGACGCCGAGCCGGACGCGCGCGCCGCCGCCCCGGCGGCCGCCGCCACCGCCGACGACCCGGTCGTCATCGTCGGCATGAGCTGCCGCTACCCCGGCGGCGTCAGCTCTCCCGACGACCTGTGGCGGCTGGTCACCGAGGGCACCGACGCGGTCGGCGGACTGCCCGTCAACCGTGGCTGGGACCTGGACGCCCTGTACCACCCGGACCCCGACCACCCCGGCACCTCGTACACCCGCTACGGCGGATTCCTGCACGACGCGGGCGACTTCGACCCCGGTTTTTTCGGCATGAGCCCCCGCGAGGCGCTGGCCACCGACTCCCAGCAGCGGCTGCTCCTGGAGGCGTCCTGGACCGCCGTGGAGCACGCCGGCATCGACCCGGTCTCCCTGCGCGGCAGCCGCACCGGCGTGTTCGCCGGCGTCATGTACAGCGACTACTCCGCCACCCTCGCCGACGAGCGCTTCGAAGGACACCAGGGCAGCGGCACCGCACCCAGCATCGCCTCCGGCCGGGTCTCCTACGCCCTCGGCCTGGAGGGCCCCGCGGTCACCGTCGACACCGCCTGTTCCTCCTCCCTGGTCGCCATGCACTGGGCGATGCAGGCCCTGCGCTCCGGGGAGTGCTCCCTCGCCCTGGCCGGCGGCGTCACCGTGATGTCCACGCCGACCTCCCTGATCGAGTTCTCCCGCCAGCGCGGCCTGTCGCCCGACGGACGCTGCAAGGCCTTCTCCGACGACGCCGACGGCGTCGGCTGGTCCGAGGGCGTCGGCGTCCTCGTCCTGGAGCGGCTGTCCGACGCCCGGCGCAACGGCCACCGCGTCCTGGCCGTGGTGCGCGGCTCCGCGGTCAACCAGGACGGCGCCTCCAACGGCCTGACCGCCCCCAACGGCCCCTCCCAGCAGCGCGTCATCCGCCAGGCCCTCGGCGCCGCCGGGCTGACCCCCGCCGACGTCGACGCGGTGGAGGCGCACGGCACCGGCACCAGCCTCGGCGACCCCATCGAGGCGCAGGCCCTGCTCGCCACGTACGGCCAGGAACGCGACCCCGAACGCCCCCTGCTGCTCGGCTCGGTGAAGTCGAACCTGGGGCACACCCAGGCCGCCGCCGGTGTCGCCGGCATCATCAAGATGGTCATGGCGATGCGCCACGGCGAACTGCCGCGCACCCTGCACGCCGACCGCCCCTCCAGCCACGTCGACTGGGAGGCCGGCTCGGTCGTCCTGCTCCAGGAGCACACCGCCTGGCCCGAGACGGGCCGCCCCCGCCGCGCCGCCGTCTCCTCCTTCGGCATCAGCGGCACCAACGCACACGTCGTCCTGGAGCAGCCGGCACCGCGGCCCGTGCCCCGCCCCGCGAGCACCGACGACACCGACGCCCCCGCCGCCCTGCCGTGGGTCCTGTCCGGCCGCACCCGGCCCGCGTTGCGCGCCCAGGCCGCCCGCCTCCTGGCGTACCTGGGCGAGCGCCCCGCCCTCGCCCCCGCCGACGTGACCCTCTCCCTGGCCACCACCCGGCCCGCGTTCGAGCAGCGCGCCGTCGCCGTCGGCGGCCCCGACGACGTACGGCGGGCCCTGGCCGCCCTCGCCGCAGACCGGCCCGACCCGGCGCTGGTCCTCGGCGAGAGCGGCGGAGCCGGCCGCACCGCCCTGCTGTTCACCGGGCAGGGCAGCCAGCGCCCCGGTACCGGCCGCGAACTGTACGGCCGGTACCCGAAGTTCGCCGAGGCCATCGACGAGGTCGTGGCCAAGCTCGACCCGCTGCTCGCCGGCCCGGAGGCGTACTCCGCGCCCCGCTCGCTCAAGGACGTCCTGTTCGCCGAGGACGGCACCCCCGAGGCCGCCGCGCTCTACGAGACCGGCTGGACCCAGCCCGCCCTGTTCGCCCTCGAAACCGCCCTGTACCACCTGGTCCGCTCCTGGGGGGTGCGCCCCGGCGTGCTCCTCGGACACTCCATCGGCGGTATCGCCGCCGCCCACGCCGCCGGCGTCCTGTCCCTGGACGACGCCTGTGCCCTGGTCGCCGCGCGCGCCCGGCTCATGCAGGCGCTGCCCGAGGGCGGCGCCATGTACTCCGTGCAGGCCACCGAGGACGAGGTGCTGCCGCTGCTGGACGGCCTGGAGGACCAGGTCTCCCTGGCCGCCGTCAACAGCCCCGGCTCCGTCGCCGTCGCCGGGGACGAGGACGCCGCCGAGCGCGTCGCCGCCCACTTCGCCGGCCAGGGCCGCACCACCCGCCGACTGCGGGTCAGCCACGCCTTCCACTCGCCGCGCATGGACGCCATGCTCGACGCCTACCGCCGGGTCGCCGAAGGCCTCACCTACCACGAGCCGGCCGTGCCGGTCGTCTCCGACCTCACCGGCCGCCTCGCCACCGGCGACGACCTGCGCACCGCCGACTACTGGGTCCGCCACGTGCGCGGCACCGTCCGCTTCGCCGACGCCGTGCGCGCCGCCCACGAGGCGGGCGCCGCCACCTACCTCGAACTGGGCCCCGGCGGCTCCCTGGCCGCCCTCGCCGAGGACACCCTCGGCGACGACGCCGGCACCGACGCCGTCCCGCTGCTGCGCACCGACCGCCCCGAGGACGTCAGCGCCCTCACCGCCCTCGCCCGGCTGCACGTGCGCGGGATCCGCGTGGACTGGGCGGCGGCGCACACCGGCACCGGCGCCGCCACCGTCGAACTGCCCACCTACGCCTTCCAGCACGAGACGTACTGGCCCGACACCACCGCCCCCGGCGTGCGCCGCGCCGCCTCCGACCCCGCCGACGCCGCCCTGTGGAACGCCGTCGAACGCGGCGACGCCGACGGACTCGCCGGACTGCTCGGCCTGCGCGACGAGGAGCACGCCTCCCTGTACGCGCTGCTGCCCTCGCTGTCCTCCTGGCGGCGCGTCCGGCAGGAGAAGGCCGTCCTGGACGCCGCCCGCTACCAGGTCGCCTGGCGGCCCGCCACCGGCACCGGCGCCCCCGTCCTGGACGGCACCTGGCTGGCCGTCACCACCACCGGTGACGAGGCCGACGAGGTCCTCGAGGCGCTGCGCGGCCACGGCGCCCTGCTGCAGCGCCTCGAACTCGACGCCTCCCACCTCGACCGTGACCGGCTCGCCGACGCCCTGCGCGCCGCCGGGGCCGCCCAGGCCACCGGCGTCCTGAACCTGCTGCCCCTCGCCGACGGACCCCAGCCGACCGACGGGGCACCCGGGGACACCGGCTCCGGCGGCCTCCCGCTCGGCTTCGCCCTCGGCGTCGTCCTCGCCCAGGCCTGCGGCGACACCGCCACCACCGCCCCGCTGTGGACCGTCACCCGCGGCGCCGTCTCCACCGGCCCCGGCGACCCGCTGACCCACCCCGGCCGCGCCACCCACTGGGGCCTGGGCCGCGTCACCGCCCTGGAACGCCCCGAGCAGCCCGGCGGCCTCGTCGACCTGCCGGCCGTCCTCGACGCGCCCGCCGCGCAGCGCCTGGCCGGCGTGCTCGCCGCCCGCGACGGCGACGACCAGGTCGCCGTCCGTGCCTCCGGCGTGCTCGCCCGCCGCGTCGTCCGCCACCCCGGCGCCGACCTGCCCCGCGAGACCGACTTCACCGCTTCCGGCACCGTCCTGATCACCGGCGGCACCGGCGGTCTCGGCGCCGAGACCGCCCCCGGGCTGGCCCGCGCAGGCGCCACCCACCAGATCCTCACCCGCCGACGCCGCCCCCACCCGCCGGGCGCCGCCCAACTCGCCGCCCAACAGG
>NZ_JBHXQZ010000156.1:0-9461 GCF_042717095.1 Streptomyces sp. NPDC058632
CCCCCGGCCCCCCCCCCCCCCCCCCACGGCAGTGCGGGGCCGGTCAACCGGCCCCGTCGAGGGCGGCGAGCGCCTGCGCCCAGCGGACGTACTTCAGCTCGGCGAGGTCCGCCACGGTCTTGACCCCGAACGCCTCCTGGAGCAGCTCGCCGTCACGGTCGGAGACCCCCTTCAGTACCGCTACCGGGGCGGCCATGATCTCGGGCAGGCTCTTGTCCGCCCATGCCTTGTCCAGCACCTTGTCCAGGTCGATCGAAGCCATGTGTGACATCCTCCAGAACGCGGGGTCCGCCATGCGGACGGAACTTCTACAAACGTGTAGAAGCATATGGTCGCTCGGTGCGGGAACGGGCGCGCTCCGGGCCGAGGTGCCGGGAAAGGCCGAAAACGGGTCCCTGTGCCGTCCGATTTCGTGCCCCAGTCGCCCTCGGTCGTCCCCCGGTGCCGCTTGGCGTCCCGGCCCACGGGCCGGGGAAGGCGTCGGGCGGCTTTTTTGCGTCTCCTTTACAGTGGACGGAGAGGCAGGCGAGCCTGCTTCCAGCCACCGTCGTCGCAGGCGGTCCGTACGTCGTGAGAAGGAGCGGCGTCCCCTGATGGGTGAGCCTCCTGGTACCGCCCGTGCCCTGCCCCGTCCGCTGTCCGTGAGCGCGGGATCGGGGGCGGCACGATGACCGAGGTCCTGCTGCTCCTGCTGGCTCTCCTGCTCACCCTGGCCTGTGCGGTGTTCGTCGCGGCCGAATTCTCCTTGACCACAGTCGAGCGAAGCGACCTGGAACGCGCCTGTGAGGCCGGCGAGCGCGGTGCCGAGGGTGCGCTGAAGGCCGTACGCCGCCTGACCCTCCAGCTGTCCGGCGCCCAGCTCGGCATCACCGTGACCTCCCTGGTGATCGGCATGCTCGCCGAGCCGTCGCTCGCGGCGCTGCTGCGCGGTCCGCTCCGGGCGGCCGGTCTGGGCGGCGCCGCCTCGTCGGTGGCGACCGTGCTGGGCGTGGTGGTGTCCACCGTCGTGCTGATGGTCGTCGGCGAGCTGGTGCCCAAGAACTGGGCGATCTCCCGGCCGCTGGCGGTCGCCAAGGTGGTGGCCGGACCGCAGCGCGGCTTCACTGCCGCGTTCGGTCCGTTCATCCGGCACCTGAACAGCACCGCGAACCGTTTCGTACGCCGCATCGGTATGGAGCCCACCGAGGAGCTGGCCTCCGCCCGCAGCTCCGAGGAGCTGGTCGCGCTCGCCCGGCATTCGGCCGCCGAGGGGGCGCTGGAGGCGGATGCGGCCGACCTGTTCGTCCGTACGCTCCACCTGAGTGAGCTGACCGCGGAGAACGTGATGACGCCACGCGTCGATGTCAAGGCGCTGGAGGTGCACGCGACGGCCGCGGACGCCGCCAACCTCACCCACGCCACCGGCCTGTCCCGCTTCCCGGTCTACCGCGACAGTCTGGACGAGGTCGTCGGCACCGTGCACATCCGCGACGTCCTCGCCCTGGAACCGGAGCGGCGCGCCGTCACGCCGGTCACCGAGCCGGCCACCGAGCCTCTGCTGGTGCCCGACAGCCTCACGGCCGACCGGCTGCTGGAACGGCTTCGGGCGACCCGCACCATGGCCGTGGTCATCGACGAGTACGGCGGTACGGCGGGCGTGGCGACGATGGAGGACATCGTCGAGGAGGTCGTGGGTGAGGTCCGCGACGAGCACGACCCCCTGGAGACACCCGATCTGGTGCCCGCGCCCGCCACCGGGGACGGCCGTGCGGCATGGGAGGCGGACGGCAGCGTACGCATCGACCAGCTCGCCGGCATAGGACTCACCGCGCCCGACGGTCCGTACGAGACCGTGGCCGGGCTGATCGCCACCCGCCTGGGCCGCATCCCCGTCGAGGGCGACGCCCTCGCCCTCGACGGCTGGCGGCTGGACGTCCTGGAGCTGGAGCACCACCGCGCCGACCGGGTCCGCATCACCGAACCGGTCCGCGTCCCGGCGCAGCCGGGGGAGGAGCCCCGATGACCGCCCTCCAACTGACCATCGGCATCCTGATGGTGCTGGTCAACGCCTTTTTCGTCGGTGCCGAGTTCGCCCTGATCTCGGTGCGCCGCAGTCAGATCGAGCCCCGCGCCCACGCGGGCAACAAGCGGGCGCGGATGACCCTGCGGGGTCTGGAACACCTGTCCGCGATGATGGCCACCGCCCAGCTCGGCATCACCGCGTCCTCGCTGGTGCTGGGCGCGGTCGCCGAACCGGCCATCGCGCACCTGCTCGAGCCCGGCTTCGAGGCGGCCCGCATACCGGACGGCCTGGTGCACCCGATCGCGTTCGTCATCGCGCTCAGCCTGGCGACCTACCTGCACATGCTGATCGGCGAGATGGTCCCGAAGAACATCGCGCTGGCCGCTCCGGCCGCCACCGCGCTGCTGCTGGGACCGCCGCTGGTGGCCCTCACCCGCGCGCTCAAGCCGGTCGTCCTCGGCATCAACGCCTTCGCCAACGCCCTGCTGAAACTGCTGCGCGTCGAACCGAAGGACGAGGTCGCATCCGCCTTCACCGACGACCAGCTGGCCCGCATGGTCGTCGACTCCAGCGAGGCCGGCCTGCTCTCACCCGCCGACGGCGAACGGCTGCGCGACGCGCTGGAGCTGGGCACCCGGCCGGTGGGCGAGATCCTCGTCCCGGCCCGGCGGATGCACACCGTCGAGCACACCATCACCCCGGCGCGGCTGGAGCGGGTGGCGGCGGAGGCGGGCTACTCCCGGTTCCCGGTCACGGGCCGGGACGGCGGTCTCCTGGGGTACCTGCACATCAAGGACACCCTCGGTCGCACCGACCGCGACCAGCCCTTCCCACGGGGCGCGTTCCACCCGGTCACCCGGGTTCGCATCGACACACCGCTGGACGACACCCTCACCGCCCTGCGTGCCGACGGCAGTCACCTCGCCGCCGTCCTCGGCGAGGAGGACAAGGTGATCGGCGTCGTCACGATGGAGGACGTCCTGTCGGAGCTGGTCGGACCGGCGGCTCCGGCCACCGCGTGACCCCGCCCCCGGCCCGGTCGCCGGATGTCACGCTCGGTTACTATGCTCACTTCCTGTCGAAGGCACCAGGACTGATGCCGGCCGAGCTCCAGGAGTTTTCCGTGGATCATGAGGCTACCGGGTCGGGCGGCCTGGGAACATGCTGAGAAAGGTGACCGCGACCCGCTACCTCGCACTCCGGCGGCTCCGTCCCCGGCCTGTGCCGCGACGCGTCCTATCGGTGAATCCGGGGAGCCGCCCCCCACCACTCCGGGTGCTCCCGGTACCACTCCACCGTCCGCGCCAGCCCGGCACCGAAGTCGTGCCGCGGGCGGTACCCCAGCCGGCCGCGGATCTTCGACCAGTCCACCGAGTACCGCTGGTCGTGGCCCAAGCGGTCGGTGACGTGCTCGACCCGGTCCCAGCCGGCGCCGCAGGCCTCCAGCAGCAGGGCGGTCAGCTCGCGGTTGGTCAGTTCGGTACCGCCGCCGATGTTGTAGACCTCGCCCGGTGACCCGGCCGTGCGGACCAGCTCCACGCCCCGCACATGGTCGTCGACGTGCAGCCATTCGCGTACCTGGGAGCCGTCCCCGTACAGCGGGACCGTGCCGTCCGTCAGCAGGCGGGTCACGAACAACGGGATGATCTTCTCCGGGAACTGGTACGGCCCGTAGTTGTTCGAGCAGCGCGTCACCCGGACGTCCAGGCCGTGCGTGCGGTGGTACGACAGCGCCACCAGGTCGGAGGCCGCCTTCGACGCGGCGTACGGGGAGTTCGGTGCGAGGGGATGGCTCTCCGGCCACGACCCCTCGGCGATCGAGCCGTACACCTCGTCCGTCGACACGTGTACGAACCGCTCCGTTCCGTGCCGCAGCGCGGCGGACAGAAGTGTCTGGGTGCCGAGCACGTTCGTACGGACGAACTCGTCACCCCCGGCGATCGAGCGGTCCACGTGTGACTCGGCCGCGAAGTGGACGATCTGGTCGGCGTCCTTCACGAGTCCGCCGACCAGATCGGGATCACAGATGTCGCCCTGCACGAAGCGGAGCCCGGGGCGGTCCGCGACCGGCGCCAGATTCGCCCGGTTGCCCGCGTACGTCAGCTTGTCCAGGACGGTCACCACCACACCGTCCGCCGCCCCGCCCAGCACCGACCGCACGTAGTGCGAACCGATGAAACCCGCCCCGCCGGTCACCAGAAGGCGTGTGGGCACGACTGTCACAGGATGTGGAGTTCGGGGACGTACAGGATCCACTTCCCGCCCTGTTCGCGGAACGCGCGTTCCTTCTCGATGATTTCCTGCGCGTGGTTCCAGGCGAACAGCACCACGTACTCCGGATACGGCTGGGAGAATTCCTTCAGCGGTCGTACCGGAATGTGCGCGCCCGGCGTCAGCAACCCCTGTTTGGCGGGCGTGGAGTCATACACGGCCGGGATCAGGTCTGGCCCGAAACCGCCGTAGTTGGTGACCGTCGCGCTCTTGGCGGTCGCCCCGTAGGCCGCCACACGGGCACCCTCCTCGCGCAACCGGCGCAGCAGCGCGGCGAGTTCCTCGATGTTCCGCTTGACCTGCGTCGCGAACTGCTCCAACGTCGAGATCTCCGCAATCCGCCGCTGCGCCTCCTCCCGGATCAGTGCCTCCACCTGGCCCGACGGCGTCCGCGCGCCGGCCCGTGCGAGGGTGTAGCGGACCTCGCCGCCGTGCACCGGCAGCCGCTCCACCTCGACCAGATCGAAGCCGTAGCGCCGGGCCGCGGCCCGCACAGACGTCGCCGAGAACAGGTAGAAGTGCTCGTCGTAGATCTGGTCGAAGCTGGTCCGCTCGACCACGTCCCCCAGGTACGGGTCCTCGAAGACGAACACCCCGCCGGGCGCGAGCAACGCGTCCACGCCCCGGAACACCGAGTCGAGGTACGGGATGTGGCACATCGTGTTGGCCGCGTAGATCACCTGTGCCGGCCCCTCCGCGGCGGCGACCTCCCTGGCCAGCGACTCCTCGAAGAAGTCGACCCGCACCCGGACACCCTTCCCCGCGGCCACCTCGGCGACGTCGCGGGACGGGTCGACCCCCAGATGCCGCACGCCCCGCGCGGCAACCGTGCTCAGCATCGCCCCGTCGTTGCACCCGATCTCCACCACAAGCGGATCACCGTCGGGGCACTCGGTATCCAGCAGGCGGTGGGCGGTGCGGGTGAAGTGCTCACGCATCTTCACCGACATCGAGGAGTGGTACGGGTAGTCCGCGCGGAACATCCGCTCACGCGGCACCTCCTCCATCAGCTGCACCATCGTGCAACTGCGGCACACTCCCACCGCGAGCCGGTAGAAGAACTCCCCAGCGGTCTCCTCCGGACGGAGGAAACCATCGGAAAGCGGCTGGCTGCCGAAGTCGAAGAACTGGTGCACCGAGCCCTGGCAGATACGGCATGCAGTCATGGCGACGATACTGTCCGCCCCCTCTTGAAGGCAGCTAGAAGGCCGGTGGAAACTCCCTGTCGGTCGACCCGCCGTCCAGTGGGGATCGACGCCGACCCGGATTAATTTCCGGCGTCGCGTGCCACCCCCGGAGGTAAGGGCAGGAGAATCGCTGTGAAAGGCATCATTCTCGCGGGCGGATCCGGAACAAGGCTTCACCCGCTCACTCTCGCCACGTCGAAACAACTGCTGCCGGTCGGCGACAAGCCGATGATCTACTACCCGTTGAGCGCGCTGATGCTCGCGGACATCCGTGACATCCTCATCATCTCCACCCCCGCCGACCTGCCGCAGTTCCGGCGACTGTTCGGCGACGGAGCCGACTACGGACTCAACCTCACCTACTGCGAGCAGGCCGAACCCAACGGCATCGCCGAAGCGATCGTCATCGGCGCCTCCCACATCGGCGACGACCCGGTCGCCCTCGTCCTCGGCGACAACATCTACCACGGCCCCAGCTTCTACCAGGTCCTCGCCGACGCCCGCGCCGCCCTCGACGGCTGCGTGCTGTTCGGTTACCGCGTCGGCGATCCGCGCCGCTACGCCGTCAGCGAGGTCGACGACACCGGCCGACTGCTGTCCATCGAGGAGAAGCCCGAGCGCCCCCGCTCCAACCAGGCCGTCACCGGGCTCTACTTCTACGACAACGCCGCCGTCGACGTCGCCAAGAACCTGCGCCCCTCCACCCGCGGCGAGCTGGAGATCACCGACCTCAACCGCTGGTACGTGGAGCGCGGCCGGGCTCACCTCGTCAACCTCGGCCGCGGTTTCGCCTGGCTCGACGCCGGCACCCCCGAATCACTGCTCCAGGCCGGACACTACGTGTGCACCCTCCAGGAACGGCAGGGCATCCGCATCGCCTGCATCGAGGAGATCGCCCTGCGGATGGGCTTCATCACCGGCAGCCAGTGCCACCGGCTGGGCGCCCGCATCGCCCACTCCTCCTACGGCAAGTACGTCATGGCCGTCGCCGAGGAACTCGCCACCGCCTGACCCCCGTACGACGTCCGCCCGCCCCCTGGACCCTCGGGGGCGGGCGGACGTGTGCCGGCTGTCAGCGGCGGGTCACCTCGGCGTCGGAGCGCCGTCCCGCTCACCCGGCAGCAGGTCGCTGCGCAGCCGCACCGCCAGCTCCGCCGCCGTCGGATGGTCGAAGACCGCCGTCGACGGCAGCCGCAGACCGGTCGCCGTGTTCAGCCGGTTCCGCAGCTCCACCCCCATCAGAGAATCCAGGCCCAGCTGCTCGAAGGCCCGGTCCTCACCGACCGTCCTCGGGTCGGAGTGCCCCAGCACCGCGCTCAGATGGGTGCGCACCAGATCCGTCAACATCCGCGTCCGGTCCTCCTCCGACAGCGGCGTGAGCCGAACGCGCAGCTCCTCGGGACCCGGCTGCTCGGCCACCGCAGCGACCGGCTCCGACAGGGGACGCGCCGGGGCCTGGACCAGCTCCCGCAACACCGCAGGCAGCCGCTCGCCCTGATCGCGCAGTGCCTGCTCGTCGAACGGCGTCGCCACCACCACGGGCTCGGCCAGCACCCGCCCCCGGTCGAACAGCTCCATGCCCCGCTCGGTGCTCAACGGCACCAGACCACCACGGGCCATCCGCTCCAGGTCCGCCGCACCGAGATGACCGGTCATCCCGCTCTCCTGCTCCCACAGCCCCCACGCCAGCGACACCGCCGGCAGCCCCGACGCGGTCCGCTCCTGGGCGAGCGCGTCGAGGAAGCAGTTCGCCGCCGCGTAGTTCGCCTGTCCCGGCGCACCGGTCACCCCGGCGTACGAGGAGTACAGGACGAACTCGGCCAGGTCCAGATCCCGAGTCAGCTCGTGCAGATTCCGGGCCGCGTCCACCTTCGGCCGCAGCACCCGGTCCAGCTGCTCCGGCGTCATCGCCGTGACGATGGCGTCGTCCAGCACACCGGCCGTGTGCACCACGGCCGTCAGCGGATGCTCCACAGGCATGCCCGCGAGCAACCCGGCGAGCTGCTCCCGCTCCGACACATCGCACGCCGCGACGGTCACCGTGGCCCCCAGGCCCCTCAGCTCCCCGGCGAGTTCCTCGGCACCCGGCGCCCGTGGGCCGCTCCGGCTGGCCAGTACCAGATGCCGCGCACCGTGCTCACGCACCAGATGACGCGCCGCCTCCGCACCGAGCGCACCCGTCCCACCGGTGATGAGGACGGTGCCGTCCGGATCCAGGGGCGCCGGAATCGTCAGGACCACCTTTCCGACGTTCCTCGCCTGCGCCAGGAACCGAAACGCCTCCTTGGCCCGTCGGATGTCCCGCACGGTCAGCGGCAGCGGCGTCAGCACACCCCGGTCGAACAGCGCCAGCACCTCGGCGAGGATCTCCCGCATCCGCTCCGGATCGGCGCCCGGCGTCCCCGGCTCCGTCCGCGCCAGCGTCGTCAGGTCGTACACGTGATACGTCACACCCGGACGGTCCGCCTCGACCCGCGCCTTGTCCCGGATGTCCGTCTTCCCCATCTCCAGGAACCGCCCGCCCCCCGGCAGCAGCCGCAGCGACGCGTCGATGAACTCACCCGTCAGCGAATTCAGTACGACGTCCACGCCCGCACCGCCGGTGGCCTCCAAAAACTCGGCCTCGAAAGCGGTGGTCCGCGAGTTGGCGATCCGCTCCCGCGGCACGCCCAGCTCCCGCAGCGTCTCCCACTTGCCGGGACTGGCCGTCGCGAACACCTCGGCGCCCAGATGCCGGGCCAGCTGGAGCGCGGCCATCCCGACCCCGCCGGCCGCAGCGTGGATCAGTACCTTCTCACCGGGGCGCACCCGGCCGAGGTCCACCAGCCCGTAGTAAGCCGTCAGGAACACCACCGGCACGGCGGCGGCCTGCGCGAACGACCAGCCCTCCGGCATCCGCGCCACCAGCCGGCGGTCCGCGACCGCCCGCGGCCCGAACGCCCCGTCGAAGTAACCCATCACCCGGTCGCCCACCGCCAGGTCGGTGACCCCCGGACCGGTCTCGACCACCACTCCCGCACCCTCGGCGCCCATGGTGACGTTCCGCTCGGGAACCATGCCGAGTGCGATCAGTACGTCCCGGAAGTTCAGTCCCGCTGCCCGTACGGCGATCCGCACCTGGCCCGCCGCGAGCGGCTCCGCACCCTGGGGCCACGGCACCACGGCCAGGTCGTCCGGCGCCCGATGCGTTCCCGGCACCAGCCGCCACGGCTCCCTCCCCTCCGGCAGCGCCGGCTCGGGCGGGACCGCCCCGGTGATCCGGGGCGCCAGCACCGCGCCGTCGCGCAGCGCCACCTCCGGCTCGCCCGAGGCCACGGCCGCCCGCAGCGCCCGCACGGAGTCCTTCCGGCCGTCCGTGTCCACCAGGACGATCCGTCCGGGGTTCTCCGTCTGCGCACTGCGCACCAGACCGCGCGCAGCGGCCAGCGCCGGGTTCACCCGCTCGTCCTCACCGGCGGCCACGGCTCCCCGCGTGAGCAGGACCAGCCGGCTCGCGGGATGACTCGGGCCCGTCAGCCAGGTCCGCAGCGTGTCGAGGAGCCGGGGCAGCTGACCGGCGGAGAGGAACTCCGCCGGGGCCGGCGCGCTGAGCGCCAGCACCGCGGTGACCGGGTCCGCGGTGGGGAGGGAGGCCAGGTCGGGGTGGAGGGAGTACGGCTCGGTGAGGACGTCGTCGTCTGCGGACGCCGCGACGAACGCCCAGTCGGACGGGTCGGGTCCGGCCGCCTCACCGCTCACCGGCGTCCAGGTCAGCCTGTGCAGGCCAGGGTTCTCCGGCGCGGCGGGCCGCAGGGCCACGCCCTCGATGTGCGCGAATACCTCGCCGTCGGCATCGACCAGCGTGACGCTCCCCGTGCCGGCGTCCACATGCGCCTCCACGAGGCCGTTCGGCGACGGCTGCCGGTACAGGCTGATGCCGGTGAAGGTGAAGGGGAGGTGGGTGCCGGTTGTGGGGTTGTTGAGGGTGGTGTGCAGGAGTGGGTGGAGGGCGGCGTCGAGGA
>NZ_JBHXQZ010000157.1:0-8898 GCF_042717095.1 Streptomyces sp. NPDC058632
GCCCGGCGCCTCCGGGCCTCCGGGCCTCCGGGCCTCCGGGCCCCCGGCGCCCCCGGGCCCGGGGGCGCCGGGGCGCCGGGAGTCCCGGGCGTCAGGACGGCGCCGACCGGCGCCGGATCTTGTTCCCGAGCCAGACGAGCGGGTCGTACTTGCGGTCCACTGCCCGTTCCTTCAGCGGGATCAGCGCGTTGTCCGTGATCTTGATGCCCTCGGGGCACACCTCGGTGCAGCACTTGGTGATGTTGCAGTAGCCGAGCCCGTGCTCGTCCTGCGCCGTGCGCCCCCGGTCCAGGCCCGAGGCGTCGGCCGCGTCCAGCGGATGCATGTCCAGCTCGGCCACCCGCATCAGGAACCGCGGTCCGGCGAAGGCCTGCTTGTTCTCCTCGTGGTCGCGGACGACATGGCAGGTGTCCTGGCACAGGAAGCACTCGATGCACTTGCGGAACTCCTGCGACCGGTCCACGTCCTCCTGCGTCATCCGGTACTCGCCGGGCCCGACCCCCTCGGGCGGCACGAAGGCCGGCACCTCACGGGCCTTCGTGTAGTTGAAGCCGACGTCCGTCACCAGGTCGCGGATCACCGGGAAGGCACGCAGCGGGGTCACGGTGATCGTCTGGTCCCGGTCGAACACCGACATCCGGGTCATGCACAGCAGCCGCGGGCGGCCGTTGATCTCCGCCGAGCACGAACCGCACTTGCCCGCCTTGCAGTTCCAGCGGACGGCGAGGTCGGGGGCCCGGGTGGCCTGCAGCCGGTGGACGATGTCGAGGACCACCTCGCCGTCGTGCACCTCCACCCGGAAGTCCTCCAGGCCGCCGCCCCGCACGTCCCCCCGCCACACCTTGAAACGGGCCTCATAGCTGCTCACTCGTACAGCTCCTCTTCGGCGAGGTACTTGACCAGCTCCTCCTTCTCGAAGAGGGCGAGCAGGTCGGGGCGGATGGGTTCGGTGGTCTCACGGGTCAGGGTGATCCGGCCGCGCTCCGGGTCGCCGGCCGCGAGACCGTCCGTCGGATCGGGGCCGTCCGCCGGCTCGGCCAGCGCGCACAGCAGGTTGACGCTCCGCCAGGCGCGGTCCATCGCGGAGTGGTCCTCGCGGGTGTGTCCGCCGCGCGACTCGGTGCGCTCCAGCGCGGCCCGTGCCACACACTCGCTGACCAGCAGCATGTTCCGCAGGTCCAGGGCGAGATGCCATCCCGGGTTGAACTGCCGGTGCCCCTCGACGCCGGCCCGCCCGGCCCGTACCCGCAGCTCGGCCAGCTTCCGCAGGGCCTGCTCCATCTCGTGCTCGCGACGGATGATGCCGACCAGGTCGTTCATCGTCTGCTGGAGCTCCTGGTGCAGGGTGTACGGATTCTCCGGAGGGCTCCCGTCCGTGTCCTCGCTCTCCGCCGAGAACGGCCGCAGCGCCTCCGCGGCGGCGGCGTCCACCTGGACGTCGTCCACCCGGGGCCGCTCCTGTCCCTGTGCCGCCGCGTGCTCGGCCGCGTGCCAACCCGCCCGGCGCCCGAACACCAGCAGGTCGGAGAGGGAGTTGCCGCCCAGCCGGTTGGAGCCGTGCATGCCGCCGGCCACCTCACCGGCCGCGAACAGCCCCGGCACCCCGCGCGCCGCCGCCGTGTCCGAGTCGACGGCGATGCCGCCCATCACGTAGTGGCAGGTGGGTCCGACCTCCATCGCCTCCGCCGTGATGTCGACGTCCGCCAGCTCCTTGAACTGGTGGTGCATCGAGGGCAGCCGGCGCTTGATGACCTCGGCCGGCATCCGGGTGGACACGTCCAGGAAGACCCCGCCGTGCGGGGAGCCGCGGCCCGCCTTCACCTCGGCGTTGATCGCGCGGGCGACCTCGTCGCGGGGGAGCAGTTCGGGGGGACGGCGGTTGTGGTCCGGGTCGTCGTACCAGCGGTCGCCCTCCTCCTCGGACTCGGCGTACTTCTCCTTGAAGACGTCCGGCACGTAGTCGAACATGAACCGCTCGCCGTCGGAGTTGCGCAGCACCCCGCCGTCGCCGCGCACCGACTCGGTGACCAGGATGCCCTTGACCGACGGCGGCCAGACCATGCCCGTCGGGTGGAACTGCACGAACTCCATGTTGAGCAGCGGGGCCCCGGCCAGCAGCGCCAGCGCGTGGCCGTCGCCGGTGTACTCCCACGAGTTCGACGTCACCTTGAACGACTTGCCGATGCCGCCCGTCGAGAGGACCACGGCGGGCGCCTCCAGGACGAAGAAGCGGCCGGACTCCCGCTCGTAGCCGAAGGCACCGGCCACATGACGGCCGTCCTTGAGCACGCGGGTGACCGTGCACTCCTGGAAGACCTTCAGCCGGGACTCGTAGTCCCCGGTCTCCCGGAAGTCCTCCTGCTGGAGGGCGACG
This sequence comes from Streptomyces sp. NPDC058632, assembly GCF_042717095.1. NCBI lineage: Bacteria > Bacillati > Actinomycetota > Actinomycetes > Kitasatosporales > Streptomycetaceae > Streptomyces > Streptomyces sp. NPDC058632. The sequence continues at coordinate 2,375 of NZ_JBHXQZ010000157.1, forward strand.
ATCTTCTGCTGCAGGGTGCGGATCAGCTCCAGGCCGGTGCGGTCGCCGACGTGCGCGAGGCGCGGGTACTCGTGGCCGCCGAAGTTGCGCTGCGAGATCCGGCCGTCCTTCGTCCGGTCGAACAGCGCGCCCCAGGTCTCCAGTTCCCACACCCGCTGCGGCGCCTCCTGGGCGTGCAGCTCGGCCATCCGCCACTGGTTGAGGAACTTCCCGCCGCGCAGGGTGTCACGGAAGTGGACCTTCCAGTTGTCTCCGGTGTTGACGTTGGCCATGGCGGCGGCGATCCCGCCCTCGGCCATCACGGTGTGGGCCTTGCCGAACAGCGACTTGCAGATCACCGCCGTACGGGCGCCCCGCTCGCGTGCCTCGATGGCGGCGCGCAGCCCGGCGCCGCCCGCACCGACCACGACGACGTCCCATTCCTGCCGGTCGACCACGGGCATCAGGCAGTCCCCACTCAGCTAGAAGAAACGCGGATCGTCGAAGGCGCCGGACGCCACGAGATAGACGTAGAGGTCGGCGACCGCCACGCTCACCAGCGACGCCCAGGCGAGATGCATGTGCCGGGCGTTCAGCCGGCCCACCCACTGCCACATCCGGTAGCGCACGGGATGCCGGGAGAAGTGCTTGAGCTTGCCGCCGACGATGTGCCGGCAGGAGTGGCAGGAGAGGGTGTACGCCCAGATCAGCACGATGTTGACCAGGAAGACGAGGGTGCCGAGCCCCATGTGGCCCCACGCGTAGTGCTCGTCGCGGAAGGCGAGCACGGTGTCGTAGGTCAGCACCAGGGCGACCAGGAGCGCCGCGTAGAAGAAGTACCGGTGGATGTTCTGCAGGATCAGCGGGAAGCGGGTCTCCCCGGTGTACTTCTTGTGCGGCTCGGCGACCGCGCAGGCCGGCGGGGACGCCCAGAAGCCCCGGTAGTAGGCCTTGCGGTAGTAGTAGCAGGTCAGCCGGAAGCCGAGCGGGAAGATCAGGATGACGATCGCCGGTGAGAGGCCCCACCAGTCGCCGACGAGGTCCCAGTTGGGTCCGCCGCGCATCGGCTCGCAGTTCTCGGCGAGGCACGGGGAGTAGAACGGCGAGACGTACGGCGCCGCGTAGTAGTCCGCGTTCGACAGGGCCCGCCAGGTCGAGTAGACGACGAAGGCGAGCAGACCGGCCGCGGTGGCGGCCGGGGCCAGCCACCAGCGGTCGGTCCGCAGGTGCGGAGCGGCGATCGCGGCGCGGGTACCGGTTCTCACACCGGTACGTCGGGGTTGGGGGTCTGTGGCGGGAGGTTCCGTACCAGTGGCCACTTGTCCGCTCCGGTCGGGGTCAGGGGGCGCGGCGGGCCCTGTGGGGTGGACGGGGGATTCGAACGGGGGATTCAGGGAGCGCGGCGGTCGCGCGCGCCGAGCCCCTCGTCGTCCGTGTCCACCCACAGGGACGGGTCGTACGGCGCGTCGGAGATGGTGACGAGATCGGGCCGTTTCGGTACGCCGGCCGTGGTGACGGCCGTCTCCCGGAGCAGCGCGACGCTCTCGCGCAGATGGTTGGTGTCGGTTCGGACGCGGCGCATCTCCAGGCCGCCGCTGCCGAGCTGCTTCTCCAGGCGCCCCACCGACCGGATCAGGTCGTCGAGACTGCGCTGGACGGATGACAGTTCGTCGTGCACGGACATGACTTGCCCTCACTTCCCGCGGGTCCTTCAGGGTCCTTCAGGCCCAAGGCGGCAACGTTCGTGCGCCTGCGAGTGTTGCGCGTCACACCTTGCGCTGTGAAGGGATGTGCATCGATTGGCCGAGGCGCATGGGTGCACCGCGCGGTGTCGTACGCCGTACGGGTGACCTTCCGATCCGTGGCCGCCGTGTCGCTCCCGGTTGCCGAACCCTTTCCTCTTCAGTGGCCGCATACATCAGATGAGATCCAAATACCACCAAAAGTGATCGTAACGCCCGCGGCTTCACGGAGGTACCCAGAGATGTCCCACGACGGCGTCGGCCCGCGCGCGGCCATGCGCTCGGTCGCCTTCCTCACCGCGGGCGCGCTCGCGGTGCCCGCGCTGGCCGGATGCAGTTCCGAGGACGACCCGGCCGGCCGGCCCCTCGCCGGAGGGGACATCGCCCGCGCCGACCGCGCGCGGATCGCCGACGGCGGCACCCTGCGCTGGGGCGTGGACTCCGTCCCGGAGACCCTGAACGCCTTCCAGGCGGACGCCGACGCCACCACCACCCGGATCGCCCAGGCCGTGCTGCCGTCGATGTACCGGATGGACAGCCGGGGGCGCCCGGCGCGCAACCCCGACTACCTGGAGTCCGCCGAGGTCGTCGAGACCGAGCCCAAGCAGGTCGTCCTCTACAAGCTCAACCAGCAGGCCGTCTGGAGCGACGGCCGGGAGATCGGTGCCGCCGACTTCGCCGCCCAGTGGCGCGCCCTGTCCGGCAAGGACTCCGCCTACTGGACCGCCCGCAACGCCGGCTACGACCGCATCGAGAAGATCCAGCGCGGCAAGGGCGACCTGGAGGTCAAGGTCACCTTCAGCCGCCCCTACGCCGACTGGAAGTCGCTGTTCGCACCGCTGTATCCGAAGGACGTCATGGGCGCCCCGGACTCCTTCAACGACGGGGCCCGCACGAAGCTGAGGGTCACCGCCGGCCCGTTCGAGGTGAAGAAGGTCGACCGAGAGGACGACGAGGTCACCCTCACCCGCAACGCCCGCTGGTGGGGCGAACCGGCCCGGCTCTCCACGATCGTGCTGCGCGAGGTGCCCCGCGACGAACGGATCGCCGCGCTCACGGACGGAACCCTGGACCTGGCCGAGATCGACGCCCCGGCCGCCCGCCGCATCTCCGTCGCCGCAGGTCCGCAGGACACGAACGCGAGCGGGAGTGCGCGTGCGGGGACGAGCGCGCGGGGCAGTGACGCCGCGGACAGTGCGGCCCTGACGGGCCCCGGAGCCGCCGGGTTCGGAGCCGGGCGGTCCGCGGCCGGGGCCCTGCGCTCCTGGGCCGTCGCGAACGGCACCGACGAGGAGGCCGCCGACGAGGAGGTCTCCGCCCGCGAGCAGCGCGAGGCAGCCGCGGAGCTCGCGCGCGAGGAGCGGGCCCTCAGCGGTTTCGAGGTGCGCAAGTCGCTGGAGCCCGCCTACACCCAGCTCGCCCTCAACGGAGCCGCGGGCCCTCTCGCCGACGACCGGGTCCGCCGCGCCGTGGCCCGCGCCCTGGACCGGCGGGAGCTGGCGGAAGCGGTCCTGAAGCCGCTCGGCCTGCCCGCCGAGCCCGTCGGCAGCCACCTCGCGCTCTCCGGGCAGGCCGCCTACGCCGACGGCAGCGGCGCCCTCGGCGACCAGAACGCCAAGGAGGCGCGGGCCCTGCTCGCGGACGCCGGCTGGGTACCGGGCGGCCCGGTGAAGAAGGGGGAGAAGAAGGACGAGCAGGCCGCCGGCGGCGAGGGCGAGAAGGCGGAACCGTCCGACGAGGATTCCGACGAGGACACGGACACGGACTCCCCGAACGGCGCCGACGACGACGGCACGTACATCGTCGGCGAGGACCACGAAGGGGACGCCGGGGACGCCGGGAACGACGAGGGTGACGCCGGAGACGACGGAAACAACGGCGACGACGACCACCTCGCCCAGGACGGCACCCAGCACACGCGGCTGAAGCAGGGCAGCGCCCCCGGCGCCTACGCCCCCCTGGGCACCGCCGCCCCCGCCCAGGCGGAGGACGCCCCGCTCGCCAAGGACGGCAAGGCGCTCACGCTCGACTTCGTGCTCCCCTCCGGCCCCGGATCGGAGGTCCTCACCACCGTGGCGGACCGGATCGCGAAGATGCTGGAGCGGGTCGGCATCCGTACGGAGATCACCAAGGTCGACGACAAGAGTTACTTCACGGACCACATCGCCTCCGGTGAGTACGACCTCGCCCTCTACTCCTGGCCCGCGACCGCCTACCCCGCCACCGACGCCCGCCCCGTCTACGCCAAGCCGGCCCCGGCCGCCGACGGCTCGCTGAACGTCGGGCAGAACTACCCCCGCGTCGGCACCGACCAGGTCGACCAGCTCTTCGACCAGGCCCTCGCGACGCTCGACGACGCGAAGCGCGCCGAGCTGCTCCGCAAGGCGGACGCCCGCATCTGGGCGGCGGCCGGCTCGATCCCCCTCTACCAGCGCCCCCAGCTCACCGCCGCCCGCAAGGACCTGGCCAACGCCGGCGCGTTCGGTTTCCGTACCCCGGTCCACGAGGACATGGGGTACCTGAAGAAGGGCGCGCGGGGCCCGGCCGGGACACCGTGGGAGAAGTCCACCGAGCCCTCCGGCTCCGGATCCGCCCCGGACCCGGAGGCGGACTCGAACCCGGAATCGGAGGCGGAGTCGGATTCCTGATCAGTCCTGATCACCCCACGTAACGGCCCGTGCGGCCGGTCCGGACGAGGAGGGCGAGCCCCCGGTGCCGGGGGCCCGTACCATGGGGGGTGGCCGCGGCGTGTCCAGCCCGGCAGGGCCCGCGCACCGCAGCCGTCTGCGCAGGGCATTCCTCACCATTCCGGGAGTACGCCTTTTATGGCCACGCGCCACGACATCCGCAACGTCGCCATCGTCGCCCACGTCGACCACGGCAAGACCACCATCGTCGACGGCATGCTGAAGCAGGCCGGTGCCTTCGCCGCGCACCAGCTCGACTCCGTCGACGACCGCATGATGGACTCGAACGACCTGGAGCGTGAGAAGGGCATCACGATCCTCGCCAAGAACACGGCGGTGAAGTACCACCCCAAGGACGGCGGGGACCTGATCACGATCAACATCATCGACACCCCCGGCCACGCCGACTTCGGTGGCGAGGTCGAGCGCGGTCTGTCGATGGTCGACGGTGTCGTGCTGCTCGTCGACGCCTCCGAGGGCCCGCTGCCGCAGACCCGCTTCGTGCTGCGCAAGGCGCTCCAGCAGCGGCTGCCGATCATCCTCTGCATCAACAAGACGGACCGTCCGGACGCACGCATCGACGAGGTGGTCAACGAGACCTACGACCTCTTCCTCGACCTGGACGCCGACGAGGAGCAGATCGAGTTCCCGATCGTCTACGCCTGCGGCCGTGACGGCGTCGCCTCGCTGACCAAGCCGGAGGACGGCACGGTCCCGGCCGACTCGGACTCGCTCGAGCCGTTCTTCTCCACCATCCTGTCGCACATCCCGGCGCCCACCTACGACGAGGGCGCCCCGCTCCAGGCCCACGTCACCAACCTCGACGCCGACAACTTCCTCGGCCGGATCGCGCTGCTGCGCGTGCACCAGGGCGAGCTGAAGAAGGGGCAGACCGTCGCGTGGATGAAGCGCGACGGCTCCGTGTCCAACGTGCGCATCTCCGAGCTGATGATGACCGAGGCGCTCACCCGCAAGCCCGCCGAGAAGGCCGGCCCCGGTGACATCTGCGCGGTCGCCGGCATCCCGGAGATCATGATCGGCGAGACCCTGGCCGACCCGGAGAACCCGGTTCCGCTGCCGCTGATCACGGTGGACGAGCCCGCGATCTCCATGACCATCGGCACCAACACCTCGCCGCTGGTCGGCCGCGGCGGCACCGGCAAGGGCGCCGACGCGAAGGCGGCCGTGAAGGACCGCAAGGTCACCGCCCGTCAGGTCAAGGACCGTCTGGACCGTGAGCTCATCGGCAACGTGTCGCTGCGGGTCCTGGAGACCGGCCGTCCCGACGCCTGGGAGGTGCAGGGCCGCGGCGAGCTGGCACTGGCGATCCTGGTCGAGCAGATGCGCCGCGAGGGCTACGAGCTGACCGTCGGCAAGCCGCAGGTCGTCACCCGCGAGATCGACGGCAAGGTGCACGAGCCCGTCGAGCGCATGACGATCGACGTGCCCGAGGAGCACATGGGCGCGGTCACGCAGGTGATGGGCGTCCGCAAGGGCCGGATGGACAACATGTCCAACCACGGCTCCGGCTGGGTGCGTCTGGAGTTCGTGGTGCCCTCGCGCGGTCTGATCGGTTTCCGTACCGAGTTCCTCACGCAGACCCGCGGCACCGGTATCGCGCACTCCATCCACGAGGGCCACGAGCCCTGGTTCGGACCGCTGCAGACCCGGAACAACGGCTCCCTGGTCGCCGACCGCTCCGGCGCGGTCACCGCGTTCGCGATGACCAACCTGCAGGAGCGCGGCGTGCTGTTCGTCGACCCCGGCACCGAGGTGTACGAGGGCATGATCGTCGGCGAGAACTCCCGCGCCGACGACATGGACGTGAACATCACCAAGGAGAAGAAGCTCACCAACATGCGGTCGTCCTCGGCGGATTCGTTCGAGGCGATCGTCCCGCCGCGCAAGCTGTCGCTGGAGCAGTCCCTGGAGTTCTGCCGCGACGACGAGTGCGTCGAGGTGACCCCGGAGTCGGTCCGTATCCGCAAGGTGAACCTGGACGGCCGCGAGCGCGCCCGCGCCGCGAGCCGCGCCAAGCACGGCTGACACGCCGGCCGACACCCCGCCCCGCGCACGCGCGCGGACCCGTACGGCACCGGGCACCCCTGCTCTCAGG
>NZ_JBHXQZ010000158.1:0-8727 GCF_042717095.1 Streptomyces sp. NPDC058632
CGACAACCTCCCACAACGCCGGGTAGGGGGGTGCCGGATACCACGCCCTCGGATTGACCCCCCGCACAGTCCCGCGCGCACACCGCGTGCGGTGGTGGGGAGCCCCGTCGGTGGACGGGGCACCCCACCGTGTTTCCGGCCGGCCGGGTCCTGTCGGCCTACAGCGCCACCCCGAGCAGGGCGTCCACCGCGCGGGAGACGATCCCTGGCGCGCCGGTGTCCGTGCCTCCCCGCTGCTCCTGGGTCACGGCCCAGCGGTCGACGGCGGTCAGTGCCGCCGGAGCGTCCAGGTCGTTGGCCAGGGCTTCGCGGATCTCGTCCACGAGGGCCTCGGCGGAGGGGCCGTCGGGGCGGGAGACGGCGGCCCGCCAGTGCCCGAGCCGGATCACGGCGTCCTGGAGGACCTGGTCGGTCCACTCCCAGTCGGCGCGGTAGTGATGGGCGAGCAGCGCCAGCCGGATCGCCGCCGGGTCGACGCCGTCCTGCCTCAGCCGGGACACGAAGACCAGGTTGCCCTTGGACTTGGACATCTTCTCGCCGTGCAGGGCGACCATGCCGGCGTGGACGTACGCCTTCGCCATGGGGAACTCGCCGGTGAGCACCTGGGCGTGCGAGGCGCCCATCTCGTGGTGCGGGAAGACCAGGTCGGAGCCGCCGCCCTGGACGTCGAAGCCCATGCCCAGGTGGTCGAGGGCGATGGCCACGCACTCGATGTGCCAGCCCGGACGGCCCCGGCCCAGCGACCCGCCGTCCCAGCTGGGCTCGCCCTCGCGGGCGGCCGACCAGAGCATCGGGTCGAGGGGGTTCTTCTTGCCCGGACGGTCCGGGTCTCCGCCGCGTTCGGCGGACAGCAGCCGCATGGCGGCGGCGTCGAGGTGCGAGACCTGCCCGAAGTGCGGGTCGGCCTCGACCGAAAAGTAGGTGTCGCCCTCGAGTTCGTACGCCGCGCCGAGGTCGCGCAACCGTTCGACGAGCGGGACGATTCCGGGTATCGCCTCCACGGCACCTATGTACTGCCGGGGCGGCAGCATCCGCAGGGCCGTCATGTCCTCGCGGAAGAGCTGGGTCTCCTGCTCGGCGAGCGCGGCCCACTCGACGCCGTCCCGCTCGGCCCGTTCCAGCAGCGGGTCGTCGACGTCGGTGACGTTCTGGACGTAGTGAACCTGCCGCTTGGTGTCGAGCCACACGCGCTGCACGAGGTCGAACGCGTTGTACGTCGCCGCGTGTCCGATGTGGGTGGCGTCGTACGGGGTGATGCCGCAGACGTAGATACGGGCTACGGGGCCGGGGTCGAGTGTGATCGGCCCCCCGGTCGCGGTGTCGTGAATCCTCAGGTCGCGTCCCTGTCCGGGCAGGGCGGGGACCTCGGAAGCGGGCCAGGCATACATGTCATGAGCGTAACCGGACCATGGTCCAGGATACGAACCGGAGCAGGCCGGACGACCGGGAAGGCACTCTTGCGCATCACCGCCGAAGGTGCAGGTGGCGTGCGTGCGGAGAGTGTGCGGGGCCGCCCCGGCTCGGCCTGGACCCGGCTGGGACAGAAGCCGGCTCGGCCCGGGTCCGAACCACCGGACTCGGGCCGGACCGACGGGCCCGGGTCACTCCACCGGGGCCGGGGCGGCCCGGGGCGGACCGGCGAGCCCGGAGCGAAGGGGCGGGTCTGGGGCGGAGGGGCGGGTCGGGTCAGACCGGGGGCCAGGGGATGGCCGGCCAGTCGCCGCCGGGTTCCGGATGGGTACCGGTGGCGAGGAGGGACGCCACGCGCGCGCGTGTGGCGTCGATCTCGGCGGGGGTGATGTGCGCAGCCAGTGAGACGGCCAGCGGGCCGCCCTCGGCGAGGGCCTTCCCGAGGGCCTCGAGGACCTCGCGCGCCTCCCCGGTCAGGGGCTCTCCCGCCCAGCCCCACAGCAGGGTGCGCAGCTTGTCCTCGGCGTTGAAGGTGACGCCGTGGTCGATGCCGTGGAGCCGGCCGCCCCGGGTGGGCAGGAGGTGCCCGCCCTTGCGGTCTGCGTTGTTGATCACCGCGTCGAGCACGGCCAGCCGCCGCAGCCGCGCGTCGTCGGCGTGCACGAGCAGCGCGGTGCGTCCCTCGCCCACCTCGGCGAACCCGATCGCCTTCCAGCCGGGTCCGGGTTCCTCCCGGTCGACCAGGGCGAGGAGTTCCGCGTCCGGGGCGGTCTCGATCCACAGCTGGCACATGCCCTCGCCGTGCGGCCCGTCCCGCAGCACGGTGGGCGGCACCAGTCCCCAGCCGGTCGCCTCGGAGACCAGGTACGCCGCGACCTCGCGCCCGGCGAGCGTCCCGTCCGGGAAGTCCCACAGGGGCCGCTCCCCCGCGACGGGCTTGTAGACACAGGCGGCCTCGCGGCCCTCATGGGTCACGGTGCAGTACAGCGCCGCGTTCGACGCCTCACGGATGCGTCCGCGCACGGTCAGCTCCCCCTCGGAGAGCAGCAGCACCGCGGCGGCGGGATCGATGGGGCCGGCGGAGTCGTCGGTGGTCACGCTCCGCGTCGGTATCCGTTCTGACGCGGACACACGTGTCCTTCCGGGTCGAGGGGGAGGCTGCACAGCGGGCACGGCGGCCGGCCCGCGTTGACGACCTCGAGGGCGCGCCTGGCGAACGCACGGGCCTGGACACCGGTGAGCCGGACCCGGAGCATCGGGGGCCCGTTCTCCTCGTCCTGGAGCAGCCGCTCCTCCGCCTCGGCGAGGTCCTCCTCGGATTCGGCGTCCAGTTCGACGAGCGCCTGCGCCTCGACGATCATGCACTCCTCCTCGCCGTCCCAGGCGAGCGCCATGGTGCCGACGCGGAACTCCTCCTCCACGGGGGCGTCCAGCGGGGCGGTGTCGGCGATCTCCGCCGGTGCCACGGCGGGCACGGCGGCGCTGCCCCCGCTACGGCGTACGACCTCGTCGAGGAGTTCGTCCATGCGCTCGGCGAGTGCGGCGACCTGGGTCTTCTCCAGGGCCACGCTGGTCACCCGGGAGCCGGCTGAGGCCTGGAGGAAGAACGTACGGCGCCCTGGCAGTCCGACCGTACCGGCCACGAAACGTTCCGGTTGGTCGTAGAGGAACACCTGACGGGACACGTCCTGTCTCCATTGAGAGTTGTGGGTACCTGTATCCGCGGCGCTGCCGCGACGGCTTCACCCTACTGCGGCCGACGATCACGGTGCGCCCGCGCCGCCGCCCACCGGGGCGTCGTCGGCGGGCGGCTCGCCCTGGGGCGCCAGGCCGGCGAAGTCGCCGGTGTCGCCGAGCCGGACGAGATAGGGGCGCAGTCGTGTGTACCGGATCGCGGTGATGGAACAGGGGTCGACGGAAATCCGCTGGAAGAGGTCGAGATGAAGTCCGAGTGCTTCGGCGACGAGGGACTTGATGATGTCCCCGTGCGAACACATGAGGTAGACGGCGTCGGCGCCGTGGTCGCGCTCCACGCGCGCGTTCCACTCGCGTACCGCCTCGGCGGCACGTGTCTGCATCGCGCGCATGGATTCCCCGCCGGGGAAGGCGGCGGCCGACGGATGGGCCTGGACGACCTCCATGAGGGGCTCGTCCTTCAGCTCGGCGAGCTTGCGGCCCGTCCAGTCGCCGTAATGGCACTCCCCGATGCGGTCGTCGGTGTGGGCGGTGAGGCCGGGCCGGGTGTCCAGGAGCGGCCGGATCGTCTCCTGGCAGCGCTGGAGAGGGCTGGCGACGACCTCGGAGAGGGGCAGGGCGGCGAGCCGCCCGGGCAGGGCGGCGGCCTGCGCGGCCCCGCGTTCGTCGAGGGCGACGCCGGGCGTCCAGCCGGCGAGCAGTCCCTCGGTGTTGGCGGTCGACCGTCCGTGCCGGACCAGGAGCAATGTGGGCATGCGCCCCAGGGTAGGCGTACGCGCGGATGCGTGGCCGGGCGCGTCGCGAGATGCGCTGCCCGGTGCGGTGGTGCCGGATGTACCGGCCGGCCGGTGAAGGGAGAGTGCGCTCTGTGATCGTTGACTGCGCCGTCTACCGGGAGGGGCACCGGACGGAGGGGCCCGACGACTTCTCCGACGCGCTGGAGCAGGCGCGGGCCTCGGGCGGCTTCGTGTGGATCGGGCTGCACGAACCGACGGAGGACGAGTTCGACCTGGTCTCCCAGGAGTTCGGGCTGCATCCGCTGGCGGTCGAGGACGCCCTCAAGGCACACCAGCGGCCCAAGCTGGAGGTGTACGACGACTCGCTGTTCGTGGTCCTCAAGCCGGTCGCCTACGAGCCGGACAGCGACACCGTCTCCAGCGGCGAGGTCATGATCTTCCTGGGTGACGCGTTCGTGGTGACCGTCCGGCACGGCGAGGGCTCCCCGCTGGACGCCGTACGGAGCCGTCTGGAGCACGCGCCGGAGCTGCTGGGGAAGGGGCCGACGTCGGTGGTGTACGCGATCGCCGACGCGGCCGTCGACCACTATCTCGACGTGGCGACCGAGCTGCAGACCGACCTCGAGGAGCTGGAGGCGGAGGTCTTCAGCCCGGACGGTGCCGGTGCGCGGCACACCGCGTCCCGGATCTACACGTTCAAGCGGCAGATCCTGGAGTTCCGCCGGGCGACCGGGCCGCTGACACAGCCGATCGCACGGCTGTCGGGGGCGGGCGCGTTCGGTGCGGCGGTGCCCTTCGTGTCCAAGAAGGCGCGGCCCTTCTTCCGTGACGTGCACGATCACCTCACGCGCGTGAACGAATCCGTGGAGAGCCTGGACCGGCTGGTGTCGGACATCCTCTCGGCGCATCTGGCCCAGGTGAGCGTCCGGCAGAACGACGACATGCGGAAGATCTCCGCGTGGGCGGCGATGGCCGCGGTCCCCACGATGCTGGCGGGGATCTACGGCATGAACTTCGAGCACATGCCGGAACTGCGGTGGGAGGGGTCCTATCCGGCGGTGATCGTGGTGATGGCCGTGCTGGAGGTGCTGTTGTACCGGTTGTTCAAGCGGCGTGGCTGGTTGTAGCGGGAGGGCGGGCCGGATGCCGGACGCGGCCGGCGGCGCGGCCACGTAAGGCATCGGCTCCGTCGGCGGCTCAGGCGACCCCGGGTGCCGTGCCCGCCGGGCCGCCCAGGGCGTTGCGGCGGTCCGGCATCCTGAGCGAGACCATGCGGCGCCAGCCGCCCAGGCGCTCGTAGACGTACACCGCGTGGATGCCGGCCGCCAGGAGCGTCGCCCTGGCCCGGGACCAGCCGAGGATGCGGCCCATCCGGTCCATCACGGCGAGGCTGACGTCCCGGTAGACGCGGATCTCGGCGAGCGCGCTCGCGCGCAGGGTGCGCTGGATGGCGCGGCCGTGTCCCGCGTAGGCGAAGCGCAGCAGTTCCTCGTGGCAGTAGGCGAGGTGGTTGTCCTCGTCCTCGGAGATCATCCTGACCGCGCGGCCGAGTTCGGGGTGGTCGCAGAAGTGCTTGCGGAGCAGTTCCATCTGCTCGCAGGCACGCTGTTCGGTGACCCGGCTGTGGGCGAGGTAGGTGACGATGTCCTCGACGGCGAGCGGCTCCCCGTGCCTGAGCTTGTCGTGCGCCAGGCCGATGCCGCCGCGCTCGAGGAGCATCGTGTAGTCGGTCTCGGGCGGGACGGGGACGGGCTGCACACCGCGCTTCTTCATCAGGGCGTTGAAGATGCGGCCGTGCTTGTCCTCGTCTGCGCCGTGCCGGGTGATCTTGGGGGCGAGCGCACGCTGGGACTCGGGGACCAGCGCGGCGATCCGGGCGTTCTCCCAGCCGCCCTGGGACTCGCCGCTGGCGGCGATGGAGCAGAACAGCGCGAAGGACTCGTCGTCGTCGAGGATCTCCTGGAACAGGCTTCTGGCCGAAAGCATCATGGGCCCCTCTCCACAAGGATTCCGCACGTTCCGCGGTCCCGCGGTTCCGCGGTCATCGGCCGCCGCTGCGGCGCTCCGCGGTACCCGCGGTGGTCCGAAGTGGTCCGAAGTGGTCCGCAAAGAAGGAGTCAAATGCGAGGAGGGGCGCACGGCAACAGGGGCGGCCGGCAACTGCGCCGAACAGAGGACGGCCGAGGGGACGCCGGGGCGTAACCGCGAGGGCCGCCGGGCGTTGTTGTGGGTGACGGCCGTGGCGGGGAAGACCCCCGAGCCCCCACCACGGCCGTGGAACCTTCGCCGCCTGCCGGCGCGGTACTACGCGAGGCCGGCGCGCTCCAGGGCCTCGGTGCCGGCGCGCAGCGACGCGAGGCGCTCGTCGAGGGTGAAGCCCGCCGGGGCGAGGGTGAGGGTGGTGACCCCGGCCGCCGCGTAGGCCTTCATCCGGTCCGCGACGCGGTCCACGGAACCGAGGAGCGTCGTGGAGTCGATCAGGTCGTGCGGTACGGCCGCGGCGGCACCCTGCTTGTCGCCGGACAGGTACTTGTCCTGGATCTCGGCGGCCTCCCGCTCGTAGCCCATGCGCCCGGCGAGCTGGTTGTAGAAGTTCTGCTTGCGGCTGCCCATGCCGCCGACGTACAGCGCGGTGTAGGGACGGAAGGTGTCGGCGAGGGCGGTGACGTCCTTGTCGTCGCCGACGGCGAGGGGCAGGGTGGGGCAGATGTCGAAGCCCTCGAGGGTCTTGCCGGCCTTCTCGCGGCCCGCCCTCAGGTACGTGACGGCGGTGTCCTCGAGGTGGTCGGCGGAGGGGAAGATCAGCAGGGCGCCGTCGGCGATCTCGCCGGTCTGCTCGAGGTTCTTCGGGCCGATCGCGGCGATGTAGAGGGGGATGTGCTCGCGCTGCGGGTGCACGGTGAGCTTGATGGGCTTGCCGGGCCCGCCGGGGAGGGGCAGCGTCCAGTGCTCGCCGTCATGGGTGAGGCGCTCACGCGTCATGGCCTTGCGGATGATCTCGACGTACTCGCGGGTCCGGGCGAGCGGCTTGTCGAACTTGACGCCGTACCAGCCCTCGGAGACCTGCGGGCCGGAGACGCCGAGGCCGAGGCGGAACCGGCCGCCGGAGAGGGAGTCGAGGGTGGCGGCCGTCATCGCCGTCATCGCGGGCTGACGGGCCGGGATCTGGAAGATGGCCGAACCCACGTCGATGCGTTCGGTCTGGGCGGCGACCCAGGTGAGCACGGTGGCGGCGTCGGAGCCGTAGGCCTCGGCGGCCCAGCAGACCGCGTACCCGAGGCGGTCGGCCTCCTGCGCCACGGCGAGGTTGTCCGCGTCCATTCCGGCACCCCAGTAGCCGAGGTTGATCCCGAGCTGCATGGCCGTCTCCCCTTACCGATCAGTAACGTCGCTTGTGCGGAGACCTTATACCGCGGGGGCCTGGCGGGGCAGGCGGCGGCCGCGGCCTGCGTCCGGACGGGGCCGGGGCGGCCCGGTGCCTGGGAAATCCGTTGTCCACGGGTACCCACACCACAAGGTCCGGCCAGTAATCTCGGCGTTCATGGAGCAGAGGCATCTCGGCCGTACCGGCCTGCGCGTGTCCCGGATCGGCCTCGGGACCCTGACCTGGGGCCGGGACACCGACGAGCACGACGCCGCGGACCTCTTGAAGACCTTCTGGGAGGCGGGCGGGAATCTCGTCGACACCGCCGACGTGTACGGCGACGGGGAGGCCGAGTATCTGCTCGGGCAGCTCATGGACGGGCTGGTGCCGCGCCGTGACCTCGTCATCTCGACGAAGGCCGGGAGCGTGCCGGACCCGGCACGCAGGGTCGACGGCTCGCGCGGTCATCTGCTCTCCGCGCTGGACGCCTCGCTCGCGCGCCTGGGCACCGACCACGTCGACGTGTGGCACATCCACTCCTACGATCCCGCCACCCCGCTCGAGGAGACGCTCCAGGCCCTCGACATCGCCGTCGCCAGCGGGCGGGCCCGCTATGCCGGCGTGTCCAACTTCTGCGGCTGGCAGCTGGCCAGGGCGGCGACCTGGCAGCTCGCCGCGCCCGGCTCGCGGGCCCGGCTCGCAAGTACCCAGATGGAGTACTCGCTGCTCCAGCGGGGCGTGGAGCGGGAGGTGCTGCCGGCCGCCCTCGACACCGGGATCGGGATGATTCCCTCGTCGCCGCTCGGGCGGGGCGTGCTCACCGGCAAGTACCGGGGCGCCGCCGTGCCGCCGGACTCGCGGGGCGCCTCCGCGCATCTGGCGCCGTTCGTGGAGCCGTATCTGGACGACACGGCGAGCAGGATCGTGGACGCGGTGACGACGGCGGCGGACGGGCTCGCCGTGACCGCGCTCCAGGTGGCTCTCGCGTGGGTGCGGGACCGGCCGGGCGTGACCGCCCCCGTCGTCGGCGCGCGCAACGCACAGCAGCTCACGGCGGCGTTGTCGGTGGAGGCGCTTAGTCTTCCTGACGAGATCTGCCGGGCGCTCGACGATGTGTCGGCGCCCGTGCACCGCTATCCCGATCACGACTGGAGCACGCTGTGAGCACGGAGCCGCCCGAGACCACGGAGGACGCCGAGCCGGGGACGCCGGGCGAGGCCGCGGACGCCGCGGACGCCTCCCCCGGGACGCCGGTGGAGTCGGAGAACGCTGCGGCGGAGGGCGGGCAGGTGCCCGGGGCGCAGGTGTCCGAGGCCGAGGCCGAGTTGCTGGCGCAGCGGGCCGAGCGGGAGCGGATCGAGCGGCGGAAGGCGGAGCGACAGGGGCCGATCGAGGCCGGCGGCAAGCTGAGTGGCACGGCGGCCGATCTGCTCGCCGCCGTACGGGCCGTGGAGAGCGGCGAGAAGCCGGAGGCCGAGGAGCCCCGGCCCGCACCGCGGGGGCCCGCTCCCGAACCGGTGC
>NZ_JBHXQZ010000159.1:0-8270 GCF_042717095.1 Streptomyces sp. NPDC058632
CCCTGGGCTATGTCTTCCAGGCGCAGCTCGGCCTCCTTGAGCTGCTGCGGGGACAAGAGGATCGCCCGGACGGGGCGATCAGTCTGGAGCTCCACCGGAACCTGTCAAAGCGATCAAGGCAGGTAGATCGTTCTAACGTTGCGCTGGGATCAGTGGGCCGTCTGGTGCCGGCTTGTTGATCCAGGCCGCTGCGGGGAGTGTCGGCGGCTCGGGCGGCTTGCGGACGAAGCGTTCGGGGTGCTTCGCGTAGACCGCCTGGAGGATGTCGGCACGCATCTCGCGGAGTTGCTCGGCGAGGCCGAAGTGGATGTCGTAGGGCGTGTGCAGGCCGATCCCGGAGTGCCGGTGCTCCTCGTTGTACCAGGTGAAGAAGCGGGTGCACCACGCCCGGGCGTCCTCGAGGGATCCGAAACGGCCGGGAAAGTCGTGCCGGTACTTCAGGGTCTTGTACTGGCTCTCGCTGTACGGGTTGTCGTTCGACGTCTTCGGCCTCGAATGCGACTTGGTGACGCCGAGGCCGGCCATCCTCTGGGCGACGTTCTGTGCGACCATCGGGGACCCGCGGTCCGAGTGGATTGTCAACTGGCCTGGCTCGATGCCGTACTTGGCGATCGTCTCGGACAGGAACCGCTCGGCGAGGTCCTTGTTCTCGTGCGCGGCGATCATCCAGCCGGCCGTGTAGCGGCTGAAGATGTCGATGATCGTGTAGAGGCAGTAGTAGACGCCCTTGACCGGTCCCTTCAGCTTCGTGATGTCCCAGCTCCAGACCTGGTTCGGGCCCTCGGCGAGCAGCTCGGGAACGGTCCGGGGCGGGTGGACGGCCTGCCGACGGCGTTCACGGACCTCACCGTGCCGTCGCAGGAGCCGGTACATCGTCGACTCCGAGCACAGGTAGACACCCCGGTCCAGGAGGATGGCGTAGATCTCGGCGGGCGCCATGTCGGCGAACTCCGGGGAATGGAGCACGTCGAGGACCCGTATCTCCTCCTCCGGGGTGAGCGCGCGGGGATGCCGGCGCCGTTCTTGCCGCGGCCTGGCCGGGGCAGGGCTGCGACGGTGGTGGCGGTAGTAGGTGGCCCGGCTCACGCCCAGCGCGGCACATGCCTGGACGCGTCCGACCAGAGGGGTGAGCTCTTCGAGGGCCTGGTCGCGGGCAGTGTCGAACACGGCCGCGGGGGTGGCCCCGGTCATTTGGTGTTCTCGCCGTTCCGGTCCGGGGCGCTGTCCGTGGCGAACTGGTCGAGCAGCGCGGAGAGTTTTCCCTGGACCTCGATGACGGTGCGGGCCTTGGCGAGATCGGCTTCCAGGCGGGCCTTCTCCGCCTTCAGCTTCGCGATCTCCCTGTCCCTCGGGTCCGCCCTCGGCCGTCCGGCCGGCGCGGCGAGCGCCGCCTGGCCGCCCTTGTCCCGCTGCTGCCGCCACGTCGTGATCAACGACGAGTACAGGCCCTCCCGCCGCAGCAGGGCACCCTTGCCCTTCTTGTCCAACGTCTCGTACTCCGCGAGGACCCTCGCCTTGTACTCCGCGGTATACCGGCGCGGACCGGCCGAACGGGCTTCCACCTGCGGATCAGGCATCCCGTGGTCATTCGTGCTGGCCACCCGGGCACTACTCCTTCTCCGCCCTCGACTCAATGAATCATCCAGTATGCCTGACTCGACCTACTTTGACAGAGAGGGGACGTTGCACGCACAGCAGGCCGAACTGGCGCAGCAACTAAACCAACAGCGCGCCGCGCAACTCGCCCCGCTCATGGCGACGTTGGAAGGACTTGCCGCGCAGATCGCCCAGCTGGAGCACAAGATGACTGCTCTCCCGGCGATGGAAGAGATTCTGCAGCGTCGCGACGAAGCGCACCGCACCTTGCTCTCCGCTCAGCAGACCGTGGATGAAATCGAGAAACAGCAGCCGGCTTCGAGAGCATCCGTGCTGTCTCCCATGGACCGGTGCTCCGCCTTCGCCGACCGCATGAACGATTTCCTCGCCCGCTACCGCGACACGCTCTGGGTGACCCGGGACGTGACGATCAGGGACACCGATCTCACTTTCTACGTCGGTTCCCGGCCCTGGGACCAGGGTCTGGGAGCAGAGGCCAAGGTCCTGTTCTTCCTGGCGTACAGCTACGCCACCCTGTTCCTCGAAAGAGACCTCGACCAGGAGTGCGCCTTCCCGGGGCTGTTGCTGCTGGACAACCCCCACCAGCAGGGCATCGCACCCGATGTAGTGCGCCAAGCTCTCATGGAACTGGCCGGAGCCGCCCGCGACACCGGAACCCAAGGCATCAGCACGCAAACGCTGAGGCCACCCACCGATCCTGAAACCATCCGCGAGATCGCGATGCCGAAGGTGTACGCCACCCCATAGCAAAATCGCAGTGCAGGCAGGCCCCGGTCACGTCACCGGCCATGAGGCAGCTCCCGACCACCCATCGGCCCACGAGTCGGATGATCCCGGCCGAACTCCGATCCGGCCGGGACTCTCCCGCCTCCGCCCCTGGGCGGGACTCTGCACCAGGAGGACAGCACCCGAGCTGGCTGCGCCAGGCAAGCCCGCCGATGCCGCTCCTGCGAGCGAGGGTGTTCAGGCGGTGGTGCGATTGCCCTGGCGGGCGGCGAGCGCGGCCTCGGCGCTGGGGTAGGCGGGCAGGAGGGTGTCCATCCCGGTGACGCTGAGCAGGCGGCTCAGCCGGTCGGGGATGACCGCCAGGGTCAGGGAGCCGTCGGCGTCCTTGGCGCAGCGCCAGATGCCGACGAGGGCTCCCAGCCCTGAGGAGTCGCAGAACGTGACACCCGACAGGTCGGCGACCAGGTCTGCGTGTCCGGCCGCGATGAGTTCTAGGGCGCGGGCCCGCGCGGCAGGTGCGGCGGCGTTGTCGAATTCACCGGACAGTGCGATCACGGCCAGGGCGCCGTCGGTGTGCGGGACGTCGATGTGGAATGTGTCGGTCATGGGCGTCGGATCTCCTGCCCGACGGAGGCGTCGGCGGGTGCGGTCGGGGCGGCGGCGCTGTGCGCGGTGGTAGTGATGCCGGCGGGAGCGGCGTCCGCGGTGGGGACGGACAGAGCCAGCAGCGCCACGTCGTCGCGTTCGGTGTCGGGGAGTGTGTCCAGGAGCGCGACGGTGTCATCGATCAGGGCGCCGGCACTGACCGGCGCCCCTCGCTGGGCCAGGAAGTCGGTAAGGCCGGTATCGGCGAGCATGCGGCCATCGACGGTGTGGGCCTCGGTCAGCCCGTCGGTGTACAGCAGCAAGCCCTCGCCGGGTGCCAGGTGCAGGGTGAGTGAGGCGAAGGCGGCCTCGGCGAACGCGCCGACCAGCATGCCGCCCTTGGCACGGGCCGCCTCGACCCGTACCCCGCCGCCCTCGGCAGGGCTGAGGTGGTAGGCGGGCGGGTGACCGCCGGTGGCCAGCGTGACAGTGAAACCGCCGTCCCGGGCCGGATCGAGCAGGCCGAAGACGGCGGTGCAGAAGCGGGTGCCAACCGCCGCGTCAAGCAGCAGCGCGGTGTTCAGGGCTTTGAGCGCGGCAGTGGGGTCCGCGTCGACGAGGGCTGCGGCCCGCAGCGTGTAGCGGGTCAGTGAGGTGACCGAGGCGGCTTCGGCGCCCTTGCCGCACACATCGCCCAGGAAGAACGCCCACCGGCCTCCGCCGATGGGGAAGACGTCGTAGAAGTCGCCCCCCACTTCCTGCGGGGAGGCGGTCTTGTAGTGGCAGGCCAGCTCAAGCCCGGGTACCGCGGGCAGCGCGGGAGGTACCAGGGTGCGCTGCAGGGTGGAGGCAAACGCGGCGATGGCAGCCTTGTCCCGCTCCGCACGCTGGCGGGCCTCTTCCTCCGCCTGACGCTTCTCCTGCTCGGCTCGTATCACGTGCAACGCCGACAGTCGCAGTTCCAGCTGGTCGCGCACCACCGCGGCCAGGTCTGTGAGGGTGGAGGCATCGGCCTCGCTGATCTCGCGGGGGCGGGTGTCAAGGACGTTGACCGTGCCCAGGCGGTGCCCGTCGGCGGTGATGATCGGAGCGGCGGCGTAGAACCGCACCCCCATCGGGCCGGCGACCAGCGGGTTGGAGCAGGCGACCGGGTCCAGCAACGTATCGGGGATGACGGTGGTGTCATCACGCAGCACCGCCGAGGCACACAGGCCCGGATCCCGGCCGATCTCGCTGACACCTTCCAGCCCGTGCGCGGCTTTGAACCAGATCCGGTCCTCGTCCACGATCGTCACCGTCGCCACCGGCACCTCGAACAGCCGCGCGGCCAGCGCCGCGACTCGGTCGTAGGCGCCGTCCGGCGGAGTGTCGAGAATGTTGTAACGGCGTACCGCCGCCATCCGCGCCGCCTCGACCGACACGGCCAAAGGCTCGCTCGGTGCTATCGCAGGCAGGATCGCTTGTTCCGGCATGTCCCTCGTCTCGCTCATCCCCCCAGGAAGGCACCGACCAGACAGCCAGCACTCCGGAACCCTACTCAACGCGGCCGGGGCACCCGATCCGACGGCGAGCTTCGTAGTGCGCACCGGCATCGTGGACGGCCGCCCAAGCACCGACCGCAACCGGGCGCAGTGATCGGCGAAAAGGCGAACGTGACGACCTTCGTGGTCCGGACCACAAGCTGCTCACCGACCTGAGCACATAACTCCGACGGGACGTTGCCCCCCGGCCAGGTCGATCAGGTCTTCCGCCGCGAGGACCTGGCGGACCTGGGCGCCGCCGGTACCACGCTCGGACCGGAGCAGGACACCGCCCGACTCGATGTGCGCAGGGTTGTTCGATTGGATGGCGCGGCTCGGTTGGATCCGCTCGCCGCAGTCGATCGAGATCCGCTTCGGCACCTCGCGGGCGCGGGGTTGAACGATGTCGCGGAAGGAGTAGGCATGAAGGTGAGGGGAAGGGGTAGGCGCGGCAGAGCGAGTCGAGGTGGGCCGGTGTCGGCATGGCCGACAAGGGGAGGGACACATGGTTACGGATACGGCAGCGGCGACGGCGGATGTGAAGTGCGCTGAACTGCCGGCAGTCCCGGACCCGTCGAAGGTCGCTCCAAAGGACGCCCGTGAGCTCACCCGCCTGTTCTTCCAGCAGCTGGACCGACTGGAGGAGGGCACGCCGGAGTACCAGTACGCGCGCAACACGCTGATCGAGATGAACATCTCCCTGGTCCGCTACGTGGCCTCCCGTTTCCGCAGCCGGGACCCGGAGGAGATGGAGGACATCGTCCAGGTCGGTGTGATCGGTCTGATCAAGGCCATCGACCGTTTCGAGCTGTCCCGCGAGGTGGAGTTCACCTCCTTCTCGATCCCTTACATCGTGGGCGAGATCAAGCGGTTCTTCCGTGACACCACGTGGGCCGTGCACGTGCCGCGCCGTCTGCAGGAGGCCCGCGTCCAGCTGGCGCGCGCCACCGAGGAACTGAGCAGCCGCCTGGGCCGCACCCCGACCGTGGCGGAGCTGGCCCAGCTGATGAACCTGGAGGAAAAGGAAGTCATCGAGGCACGAGTGGCCTCCAACGGCTACCGCTCCTCCTCCCTGGACGCCGCCATCAACAACAGCGAGGACGGCGAGAGCGCCCTGTCCGACTTCATCGGCAACGAGGACGGCGCGCTGGAACTGGTGGAGGACTTCCACGCACTCGCCCCGATGATCGCCGACCTCGACGAGCGCTCGCGCATGATCCTGCACTGGAGGTTCGTGGAGGAACTCACCCAGGCCCAGATCGGCGAACGGCTCGGCGTCTCCCAGATGCACGTCTCCCGGCTGCTGTCACGCACCCTGGCCCAGATCCGCCAAGGCATGCTCACCACCCACTGACACCGCCCGCATCAAACGGCGCCATCCTTGTGGTGAACCGTTCACTTCGCCACCACCCTGTGCGCGGTCGGTTTGGAGCGGTCCCGCTCAGTCCGTCTCCACTCGTGTGGGCGGCCTCCGCGCCATTCCACCCAGCGTGGATCGTTCAACACACTGCCTCGGGTTCGTCGACGCCCGCGGCTTGAAGGAACACCACCAGGTCGTGATCGCTGTAAGCGGTGCCGAGGATCTCGTCCCGGCCGTGCGAGTGCACGGTGACGCTCCGGCCACCGGTGCGGGAGGGGCTGGTGTACGACGATCGGCGCGCTCATCACACCTCCGAGCGTGCTCCTGGCAGAGCCGTGCGGCGAGTCGGGGCTGCCCGGGTCAGGAGGTGTCGCCGGCCAGTCGAAACGGCGCGGGACTCCGGCACGCGGGTCCTACGTCGCCGGGCCTGCCGGTGTCGAACTGCCCCACGCTCTGAGGGCAACGCGGGTGTCGATCCCGTGGCCCAGGGTCACGCAAGCAGCCTGACCCGCACCTCACCGCTCGCGCGGTCCACCTGCACGGCATGACCGGCTTGCGTGAGGATCGCCAGCAGCGCCGACGGCAGAGCAGCGCGAATGCCCTCGAACTCGGCATCCTCTCTGCCCGCAGGATCTAACTCGCTGCCGGGCACCCATCCCACCAGCACCGAGTCCGTCTCCCGCCGCACCCGCAGGCCAGGGCTGCCCTCATCACCGGCCGACGCCACATCGAAGCCAGCACGGGCCAACGTCCCGCACACATCAGCGAGCAGCTTCTCCACGGCATCAGCGGTCACCGCCAAAGCCTATCCACACACACCCTGACGGTTTCGGGCACAGGTGCTTCACCTGCGGAAGGAGGAGAGCCGGCCGCTGGTCTTGTGCGCTGTCTCTGCCTCCTCCCGCTTTTGGCGCGCCGTCGTGCACGAAACCGAACGCCACCTCGGCTGGGGCGCAGATCGTAAGGTGCGGCATGCCCGACCCTTTCCCTCGCCGCCATCGCCTGCCGGTAGCGCGCCGTTTCAGGCAGGCCGTCAGGGAAAGGTGGTGGGGCCGACGGGAGCGTCGGCTGTTACTGGGGGCGGCGTCCGGTGACGTCTCCGCCGGGGTCGTCGGGCAGGGCGATGCGGGCGGTGACGCGTTTGCCGACCGGCTCCCGCTGGACCTCGAAGCCCTGCGCGACGGCCATGACGATCTCCAGGCCGTGCTGCCCGACTCTGCCCGCGTCGGCGGCCCGCGCCACCGGCAGGATCGGATCGCTGTCCCACACGATCACTTCCACCACGGCGCCGGAAATACGCAGCTCCATCAGTACGGGGCCAGGGGCGTACTTGCGGGCGTTGGTGACCAGCTCGCTGACCACCAGCTGGGTCAGGTCCATCGCGCGGGCGGACACCGGCAGGCCGTGCTCCGCTTGTACACGGGTGAGGAAGTCCCTCGCGCGGTGGCGCGCCTCAGCAATGACGTGCCCGTCGCCGTCCAGGGCGATGGTGTCCTGTATCGGAGGGACGTCCGGCATCACGCTGCCCTCGCCCTCGGGCACTGATCCAGCCGGCTCCACCCTTGTTCCCCCGTTCACACTTCCTGCGCGTACCCGCACTATGCCTCACATGTCCCGTGAGAACCTCATAACGGGCCGCACATGTGTTCGCCGTAGCATGAGGCAGGTTATCGGCGCACTGTCGCGCCGGGGCCTCGAGTCCCAACAGTGAGCGGTCAAGGAAACAGTGACAGACACCCACGGAGCAGCCCGGCCCGGCCATCTGTCGATCGGCCATGCCGCTATCGACGGCATCCGGGTAGTCACCCTGCGCGGCGAGATCGACCACGATGTCAAGGACATGCTCGGCGAGGCCCTGCTGTCCTGTGACGGCGCGACGCCGCCGCGGACCGTGGTGGACCTCAGCGGCGTGACGTTCATGGACTCCAGCGGCATCAACGTCTTCGTCGCCGCCCACAAGAGCATGAATGACGCTCAGGGCTGGCTGCGTATCGCCGGCGCCCAGGAGTCGATGCTGCGGCTCCTTGAAATCGTCGGCCTGGACGACGTCATCCCCTGCCATTCCACCGTCCAGCAGGCCCTGACCGCCTGACCCACTTGTGGTGCCTTGTTTGTGAGGCAGGAGCCGGGGCACAAGCGGCCTTACCGCGACCGCGGCACCCAAGGCTACGAGGAGGCGCTTCCATGACTGCCGGCGAGAAAGCCAAGGCGAAGACCGAGCAGGCCGAGGGCAAGGCCAAGGAGGCCCTGGGAAGCGCTCTCGGCAACGACCGCATGGCTGCCGAGGGACAGGCGCAGAAGAGCAAGGGCGACGCCCGTGAGGCCAAGGAAAAGGCCAAGGACGCCTTCAAGCACTGACACGTTGTACTAGGTCCTGTCTGGAGTTCGGATCAGGAGTTCGGTAGATCGCCTGCGCGTTAGGGCTCGGCCTTGATAAGCCGTCAGTCATGGCGCGAGGCGAT
>NZ_JBHXQZ010000160.1:0-8247 GCF_042717095.1 Streptomyces sp. NPDC058632
TTCCTCGCTTCCTATGATATCGTCGTTTTTGGGGTGGTTGGTGTTGGCTTTTTTGTCTTGCGCGGCGGCGCGGGGGGCGCGGGGGGGGGGGGCGCGCCGGCCGCGCCCCCCCCCCCCCACGGCTCATGGTCGTTCCGCGGGCCCGGCATCCGTCCCGGTCGCCACCGAGACCGGCTCCTCCCGCGGGGGCGCACAGGCCCCCGTGTCCCGGCCGGCCGGCGGCACGTGCCGCAGGGCACTTCCCGGACCGTTCCGTGCCTCCGCTCCCCGCGTCCTTGGCTCCGCCCGCGCCGGAAGCGCCACCGTCACCGCCAGGCCCTCCCCGGGGGCGGTCCGTACCGTCACCTCGCCGCCGTGCGCGTGGACCACGCCCTGCACGATCGCCATGCCGAGACCGCTGCCCGCGCCGCCGCCGGTCCGGAAGAAGCGGTCGAAGAGGCGTGCCGCGTCCTGGGGGCCGAGCCCCGGGCCGTCGTCCGCCACGCACAGCCGCACGACCCCGTCGGCGCGGGTCACCCCGAGCCGTACCGGCACCTCGACGGGGGTGTGCGTGCGCACGTTGCCCAGCAGGTTGCCCAGCACCTGTCGCAGTCCGGACTCGTCGGCCCGTACCAGCACCGCGCCGCCGGCGTCGACGGTCACCGGCCGCTCCGGCTGTTGTACCCGCAGGTCCTCGGCCGCGTCCCGCACCAGACGGCACACGTCCACGTTCCGCAGCCGCAGTTCGGGCCGCTGGTCGAGGCGGGCCAGCACGAGCAGTTCGTCCACGAGCCGCGCCATGCGGTCGGACTCCGCCAGCATCCTGTCCCAGGCCCGCCGCCGCTCCGCCGCCTCCCGCAGCATCCCCCGGTCGTACAACTGGAGGTAGCCGCGGATCGCTGCCAGCGGCGTGCGCAGTTCGTGCGAGGCGTCGGCGACGAACCGGCGCAGCTGGGCCGCGCTGCGCTCGCGTGTGCGGTACGCCGACTCGACCTGCTGGAGCATCGAGTTCAGGGCGAGCCGCAGCTGCTCCACCTCCAGGATGGGATCCCGGCTGGAGGGCACGCGCCGGGTCAGATCGCCCTCGGCGATCGCCGACGAGGTCTCCACCATGTCCTCCAGCGGCCGCATCCGGCGGCTCACGCTGACCATCGTCAGACAGGCCAGCAGCACGAGGAGCAGCGTTCCGATGGCCGCATCGAGCCTGACCACCTTGGCGACCCCGGCGTGGAGGGACTCGGTGGAGGTGGCGATCAGGATGTACGTGCCGTCCCCGAGCCGGGTGGCCGTGGCACGGTAGTCGGTGCCCAGGACGGTGAGGTCGTGCGGCTCGGGGTCCCGGACCAGAAGGCGCGGGTCGCCGACCTCGTCCGCCAGGGCGTGCTGGGCCTCGGTCGGCTCGAAGCCGAGGATGCCCACGGTCTCGCCCCCGGAGTCGACGGCGGCGAAGATCGAGTCGGGACGGTTCTCGCCGCTCCCCTCCGGTTTCATCCGCTCGGTGAAGAAGCTCAGCACGCTCAGCGAGTCGATCTGCCGCAGTGTCAGCGGGGAGCCCGCGAGCGAGTCGCGGTTCTGGGTCAGCTCCGTGTCGATCTGGTCGAGCAGGTAGTACCGCATGCCCAGCACGCTCACCAGGGTCGCCGCCGTGATGCCGATGGCGAGCAGGACCAGGTTCGCCAGCGTCAGTCGGCCGCGCAGGGAGTGGATGCCCCGCTCACAGCGCAACAGGTGGCGCAGCCGGGCGGGTCGGGGGATCCGGAACGGCCGCGGCTTCGGCGCCCTCATGTGAGGCCGTATCCGACCCCGCGCCGGGTGGTGATCACCGGCGGGCCCAGGGTGTCGAGTTTGCGGCGCAGATAGCTGATGTAGGTCTCGACGACGGTCGACTCCGGCGGGGTGTGCTCGTACTGCCAGACATGGCGCAGCAGTTGGTCCTTGGGCACGATCCGCCCGCCGTTGCGCACCAGGAAGCGCAGCAGGGCGTACTCGGTGGGGGTCAGTTCGACCGAACGGCCCGCGCGGCGCACCGAGTACGTCGTCTCGTCCAGCTCCAGGTCGCCGTGGCGCAGCGGCGCCCGCTGCGGGAGGGCGTCGGCGGGCCGGGTGCGGCGCAGCACCGCGGTCACCCGCGCGACGACCTCGTCGATGTTGAACGGTTTGGTGATGTAGTCGTCGCCGAAGCCGAGCGCGCCGACGATCTCGGCCGGGGCGTCCCGGGCGGTGAGGAACACCAGCGCCAACTCGGGCCTTCGAAGCCGCAGTTCACGGCCGAGTCCGCGGCCGTCGCCGTCCGGCAGCATGACGTCGAGCAGGGCCGCGTCGGGGTGCGTGTGCTCGGTCAGCGCGAGCGCCTCGCGGACGGTGCCGGCCGTCATGACCTCGAACCGGTGATAGCGCAGGGCGATGGCGAGGACATCGGCGATGCTCTCCTCGTCCTCCACGACCAGCACGGTGCCTGGAGCCGTCGTCATGCCCCCAGTATCGGTGCGCGTACCCGCGGCCGTACCGCTTCCCGCTTTGGAGTTCCTTGAGAGTCCCGCGCGAGTGGTGTCCCCGCGGGGGCCGGGCCGCCGATTCTGCTGCGAGGACCCGGGGGACCTACGGAGCGACGAAGGAGCTTGGACGTGGCGGTACTGGCACGCTGGTGCTATCGGCACCGGCTGGTGGTCGTGTTGCTGTGGGTGGGGGCGCTGCTCGGACTGGGGGCGGCGGCGAGCGGCGCGGGCACGAACTACGCGAATGTCTTCTCCCTGCCGGACACGGACTCCAAACGGGCGTACGACCTGATGGAGAAGGCGTTCCCGGAACGCGCGGGCGACACCGACACCGTGGTGTGGAAGGTCGAGGACGGTTCCGTGCGGGACGCGTCCGTACGGGACCGGATGGAACCCGCGCTGGCCGCGATCGGACGCATGGAGGGCGTCGGCGACGTCACCGACCCCTACGGGCCGCAGGGCGCGGCGCAGATCAGCCGGGACGGGCGGACCGCGTACGCGCAGGTCACCTTCGCCGAACAGGCGGACGCCGTGCCGAAGGAACTGGTCGAGGACGTCGTCGGCACGGCGAAGGACGCCGCGGGCGACGGACTTCAGGTGGAGCTGGGCGGCCAGGCCGTCATGCGGGTCCAGGAGCCGCCCACCGGCACGGCCGAGCTGGTCGGCGTCCTCGCGGCCGCCGTGGTGCTGTTCGTGGCGTTCGGCTCGGTGCTCGCGATGCTGCTGCCGATCGTGATCGCCGTGTTCGGCGTCGGCACCGGCATGTTCGGCACCCAGCTGATCAGCCATGTCACGAACGTGCCCGAACTCGCCTCGCTGCTCTCGACGCTGATCGGTCTCGGCGTGGGCATCGACTACGCCCTGTTCATCGTCACCCGGCACCGGCGCGGCATCCTGCGCGGCGACGACCCGGAGGAGGCCGCCGTCACCGCGCTCAACACGTCGGGGCGGGCGGTGCTGTTCGCGGGCGGCACGGTGTGCATCGCGCTGGCCGGCATGCTGGTGACGAACCTGCGCTTCCTCGACGGCGTCGTCATCGGCACGTCGCTGACCGTGGTGCTGAGCGTGCTCGCGGCCGTCACCCTGCTGCCGGCGCTCCTCGGACTGCTCGGCCACCGGGTGCTCAGCCGCCGCCAGCGCCGCACGCTCGCCGCGCGGGGACCGGAGACGGACCGGCCCACCGGACTCGCGGCCCGCTGGGCCGCCGGCGTCGAACGCCGCCCGCGGTCCACCGCCGTCCTCGCCGTGGTCCTGATGGCCGCGCTCGCCGTCCCGCTGCTGTCGCTGCGCCTGGGCACCGTGGACCAGGGCAACGACGAGGCGTCCACGACCACCAGGAAGGCCTACGACCTGCTCGCCGAGGGCTTCGGCCCCGGCGTCAACGGGCCGCTCCAGGTGGTGGTGGACGGCGAGGCGTCCGACCGCCTGGTGACGGCCGTCGAGGGGACCGAGGGCGTCGCCCAGGTCGCCTCGATGCCGCCCGCGAACGGCGTCACCGTCATCCAGGTCGTCCCGGAGACCTCACCGCAGGACGAGAGGACGGACCGGCTCATCGACGTCCTGCGCGAGGACGTGATCCCCGCAGCGGGCGCCCGGGCCCACGTCGGCGGCGTGACGGCGGTGTCCAAGGACTTCGCGTCCGTGACGGGCGACCGCCTGCCGCTCTTCATCGGCACGATCATCGGCCTGGGCTTCCTGCTCCTGCTGCTCGCGTTCCGCTCCCTGGTGGTGCCGCTGACGGCCGCCGTGATGAACCTGCTCGCGGCGGCGGCCTCCTTCGGCGTCCTGGTGGCGATCTTCCAGTGGGGCTGGGGCCTGGACCTGCTCGGTTTCGGCAGGGAGGGCCCCATCGCGGCCTTCCTGCCGATCATCATGCTGTCGCTGCTCTTCGGGCTCTCCATGGACTACCAGGTGTTCCTGGTGAGCCGGATGCACGAGGAATGGGTGCACACCCGGGACAACGCCCGCGCGGTGCGCGTCGGCCTCGCGGAGACCAGCCGCGTCATCAACTCCGCGGCCCTGATCATGGTGTGCGTCTTCCTCGCCTTCGTGCTCAGCGGTGACTACGCGGCCGGCATGGCGGGCGTGGGGCTCGCCGCGGCCGTCGCCCTGGACGCGTTCATCCTGCGTACGGCGCTGGTACCGGCCGTGATGCATCTGATCGGCAAGGCCAACTGGTGGCTGCCGGCGGGACTGGAGAAGCGGCTGCCGCATCTGGCGGTCGAGCCGAAGGAGGACGCCACGGGCACGCTCCCGGCCGCTCGGGCCCCCGGCGAGGGGGCCGACCCGGTGGCCCCGGCCGGCTCGGTCGTGCACGGCTTCGTCCGCACCGTCGAGGGCGATCCCGTGGACGGTGCGGACGTCACCCTGCTGACCTCGGGCGGGCGCCGGCTGGACCGGGCCGTCTCCCTCGCCGACGGCTCGTACCTCGTCTCCGTCCCGGCCCCGGGTACCTACCTGCTGGCGGTGACGGCGGCCCCGTACGGCTCCCGCGCGGGGCAGGTGACGGTGCTCGACGGCCCGCTGGTGCACGACGTGGAACTCACCCCCGGTGAGGTGGACGCCGTCAACTGACCGGACCGGGGCGCCCGTCGCTTTCGGCGGGCGCCCCATGGGCGCTCTCCCCGTTCCCGGCGGGCCCCCCGTGGTCCGTCCCGTCGTCGCTCCCGGCAGGGGCCCCCTGCGCCTTCGCCGGGTCCGGCGGCATCCTGGTCATCCCCGGCAGGAACTCCGTGAACATGTCGTGGATCTCGCGCACCAGCGGGCGCAGGACGCGGAAGCGGGCCAGGGCGACACCCCGCGCGGTGATGCGGGCGCCGCGCTCGGTCAGACGGTAACTGCGTTCGCGGCCCTCGGTGCGGTCGAAGATCCAGTAGAGGACGAGCCCCATCTGCGCCAGCCACATCAGCTCCGGCAGCACCTCCCGCAGCTCGACGGGCACCTTGGCCTTCGAACCGGCCAGCACGTCCCGATGGACGCTGATCGCCTCCGCGCGCGCGTGCTCCGACTCGGGCGAGAAGGGGCTGAGCGGGCTGTCCGGATCGGCGGCGTTCTTGAAGAACTGCACCGCGAACTCGTGGTACGGCGTGGCGATGTCCAGCCACGCCTTCAGCACGCCCGCGAACCGGGCCTCCAGATCGGTCTCCCGCTCCAGGGTCTCCCGCACCGCCCGCTGGTGCTCGGCGGCGATCCGGTCGTAGAACCCCTGGATCAGGTGTTCCTTGCCCTCGAAGTAGTAGTACGCGCTGCCGACGGAGACCCCGGCCTCCGTGGCGATGGCCCGCATGGTCGTCCTGTCGTACCCGCGCTCCTGGAACAGCCGCATGGCCGTCTCCAGGATCAGGGCGCGGGTCTGCTCGGACTTGCTGAGTGCGGCACCGTCACCGGGACCGTCGTTCTTCACGGACACGGACAGAGAGCCTAGGGCCTGTCCGGCGGATCATGCCGAAGACGTGGGGTCCGGCACGCCCGTCCGCGGCGTTGTCGTCGGTTGCCGGCTCCCCCGGGCTCCCGGCTCCCCCGGGCTCCCGGCTCCGCCCGAGCGGGGAGGGACCCCCATCGCGTCGGCGCCCTCCTCCGCCCTGCGGCCGAACGCACCGGACCCCACTCGCCCCAACTGGATGGACACCGCCGACCGCCTCCGACCCGATCCGCCGGACAGGCCCCGGCCGTGCCGTCCCGGGAAGCTCCCGTGCCCGCGCGGAGCGCCGCTACGGCCGGCGGCCCAGTTGCGGACGCTTGGTGTAGTCGGTCAGGCCGACCACGTTCCCCCAGGGGTCGGCGAACTCGACGGTCCAGCCGGTGGCGCCCGGGAACGGCCCGTCGAGCAGACCGATCCCGGCGCCCTCCAGCGCCTCGGCGGCGACACGGGCGTCCGGCACCTCCAGCCACACCCGCGCGGAGGGCCACGCCGGCGGCCGGCAGCCCAGGCCCGCCTCGTGCCGCAGCAGCATCCCGGGCGTCTCGCCGCCCACCTTCAGCAGCACGATCCCGGCCTCGTCCAGCCGGAAGCCGACCGGGAACCCGGCCCGTCCGTAGAATCCGACGGCCTCGTCGAGGTCCCCGACGGGCAGCAGCACATGGTCGAACCCGAGCAGTTCGTAGGACTCATCGTCTGACATGACGTCACATTAGGCGGTGACGGCACACAGCGGGCCGAGGCGGTGGCCGGGCGGCGGAGGGTCACTCGTCCGGGCGGACGGCCACGGAGCTTCCCCGGCGGATCGTGTGCCGGAGGCCCTGGTCGGGATCCGACTTCTCATTGCCGCCCGAGTCCTGCAAGATGACCGACAGTTATCCGTATCTTTCAGGAGAGACCCACTGTGAGCGAACAGCCGCAGCAGCCGTCCACGCCACCCGGTTTCGGCCCCCCGAACTCCGGTCCGTCCGGTCCGTCCGGCCCCTACGGCTACCCGCAGCCCGGACCCCAGCAGCCTCCCCACGACGGTCAGCAGCCCCCCGTCGGCTACCCGCCGCCCCCCGGTGGCTACCCGCCCCCGCCCGGGTTCCAGCAGCCCCCGCCCCTCGGGTTCGTCCCCGGTGCTCCCGACCCCGGCGCGCCCTACGGGTACGACCCCTACGGACGTCCCCTTTCCGACAAGTCGAAGATCGTCGCCGGTATTCTCCAGCTCTTCCTCGGCTCGTTCGGCGTCGGCCGCTTCTACACCGGTTCGGTCGGCGTCGGCATCGCCCAGCTGCTCACCTGCGGCGGGCTCGGCTTCTGGGCGCTCATCGACGGCATCATGTACCTGGTCAGCAACGACCGCACGGACGCCCAGGGGCGGATCCTGCGTGGCTGACGCGGCACCTCAGGCCCCGTCCCGGGGGCACCCGCGGTGGCATCCCGCGGTGGCCCCCGTCGCGGTGCTGGCCGCGGGCGCCGCCGGCGCCGCCTACCTGTGGGGCGCCGACCCGCACGAGCCGGGTCACCTCCTGCCCCGGTGTCCGCTGCGGGCCGTCACCGGCCTGCTGTGCCCGGCCTGTGGCGGCACGCGCATGGCGTACGACCTGATGCACGGCCAGTTCGCCGCCGCCTGGCTGGACAACAGGGCCCTGCTGCTCGCCGCGCCGTTCGCGCTGGCGCTGTGGGGGCGCTGGACGCTGGAAGGGCTGCGCGGCCGAGCCTGGGCGCCCCGGATCGCGCCCTGGGCCCAGGTGCTGATCCTGGCGACGGCCGTGGCCTGGACGGTGGCCCGCAACGCCGTCTGAAATGTACGGTAATCGGACCGAGTTGATCACGGAACGGGAACATTCGGCTTCTCGCTTTCTCGTTCGAACGCCGGTCCCCTTACGCTCCTCTGGCGCAGGGGGGACGGTTCGCGAACCGTGGGTTTTGGCGCCGTAGTCGCGCGGGATCCGTATGCGTGTTTCCGCTGCTCCCTCCTGAGCCGTCCGGGCAGCCTGCCCGGCGCGCCACACTTTTTCTCCCCAGGAGCAGCGCCATGACCGTCCCCGCCGACCCCCAGGCCCCCTACGGCCACGACCCGCAGGGCCGTCCCTACTCCGACAAGTCGAAGATCGTCGCCGGTCTCCTCCAGATCTTCCTGGGGACCCTGGGCATCGGACGCTTCTACGTCGGTTCCGTCGGCATCGGTGTCGCCCAGCTGCTCACCTGCGGTGGCCTCGGCTTCTGGGCGCTGATCGACGGCGTCATGTTCCTCGTGAGCAACGACCGCACCGACAAGCAGGGCCGCGTCCTGCGCGGCTGACGCGTCCACCGGCCCGCTCCGACGGCCGGGCGCGGCGGCCCGCCGGCACGGCGCCCGCACATGGC
>NZ_JBHXQZ010000161.1:0-8178 GCF_042717095.1 Streptomyces sp. NPDC058632
GGCTATATCCGCGACGCGGCCCCCGCGGGGGCGGCTTCGCGGATATCTCCTCCAAAGACCACAGAGGGCCGGTGACTGCGCCGACGATCGCCTCGCTCGTCTCGCGACCTTGTAATTTCTGCCAGCCCCTCACCGACGGGCGGTAGGGGCGTCCAGCCTCTTGAAGACCACCCCCCATCCCGACCGCAGCCACTCGCGCACAACGTCTGCCTCGGTGGTCGACGGGCACAGCGCCCACGGCGCCGACAGGCGGCGGGTGGCGAACACGGACTCCAGCGCGACCCTGTGCCTCCGGTACGGCCAGGAGGTCGTGTCCGTCCCGGACAGCCGCAGCAGATCGAACGCGACGAAGTGGGCCGGCCGCTCTTCCGCCGCCCGGGCCGCCCCGGCACCGCGCCGGGCAAGCCGGTTCTGCAACCGCTCGAACGCGAGGCGGCCCGCGGCGTCCCATACGACCAGCTCGCCGTCCATCGCGGTCGCGTCCGGCAACTGCACGGCCCCCGCCACGACCTCCGGAAATGAGGCCGCCATCTCGGTGCCGCGCCTGGAACGCAGCACCACCCGGCCCGCATCGACGCAGACCAGCGCCCTAAACCCGTCCCACTTCGGCTCACCCGCCCACCCCGGCAGCAGCGCAGGGTCGGACACAGGGGCGGCGAGCATCGGTTCCGGCAGTGTCCACGTCACAGCCCATGCCTTCCACCCAGCCCGCCCGTCGGCAAACCGAGTGCGCGTACGCACCCGACTACCGGCCCGGCCACGGCAGGTCAGCGCACTACAACACCTCGCCGAGGGCTGTGTGCTGAGCTCCTGGCGCACGTCCAGGCAGCGCAGCCGGACACTGAACTGCCCCGGATCCCGTGTCGTACGGTCTGATGTCGCGGTCGCCTACCGTCCGCAACGGATCTCACCGAACCCGGCGATGCCGCCGGTACGGCCGAAAGATCTGAACCAATACCGGGAATCAGGCCGCGACGGGCTCCTGCTCGCGGTCCGGCGTCTTGACCTTGGGCTTCTTGTTCGGCAGCGAGAGCCGGAAGACCTTGCGCCACGCGGAGAACACCTGCTTGGGCAGCGGCCCGGTGACGTACTCCAGCTCGTACTTTTCGAACAGCGCGCGCACCTTCACCGCGACCTCGGCGTACCGGTTGCTCGGCAGGTCCGGGAACAGGTGGTGCTCGATCTGGTGCGACAGGTTGCCGGTCATGAAGTGCATGGCCCTGCTGCCGCTGATGTTCGCCGAGCCCATCATCTGGCGCAGGTACCACTGGCCGCGCGTCTCGCCCTTGATCGACCGGCGCTCGAAGACCTGCACGCCCTCGGGGAAGTGCCCGCACATGATCACCGAGTGGGACCAGATGTTGCGGACCAGGTTCGCGGTGAACGTGGCGGCGAGCGTGGTGAGGAACGACGGGCCCGACAGCAGCGGGTGGATCACGTAGTCCTTGAGCACCTGCTTGCGGATCTTGCGACCCACGGCCTTGGCCCGCGCGCGGAACTCCGGGTTCTTGCGGCGGCGCTTGTGCAGGTTCTTGCCGAGCTCCAGGTCGTACGCTGCGATGCCGTACTCGAAGAAGCAGGCGTTGATGAAGTTCCACAGCGGCTGGCCGAGGTGGAACGGGTGCCACTTCTGGTCCTCGTCGACGCGCATGATGCCGTAGCCGAGGTCGTTGTCCTTGCCGATCACGTTGGTGTACGTGTGGTGCAGCTCGTTGTGCGAGTGCTTCCACTGCTCGGACGGCGAGACGTGATCCCACTCCCAGGTGGTGGAGTGAATCTTCGGGTCTCGCATCCAGTCCCACTGGCCGTGCAGGACGTTGTGGCCGATCTCCATGTTGTCCATGATCTTCGCCACGGACAGACCGGCGGTGCCGAGCAGCCACGCGGGCGGGAAGATCGAGAACAGCAGCACGCCCCTGCTGACCAGCTCGAGCTTGCGCTGCGCCGAGATGACCTTACGGATGTAGGCGGCGTCTTTCTCGCCGCGGCTGGCGATCACCTCGTCGCGGATCGCGTCCAGCTCGCGGCCAAGCTCCTCGATCTGCTCCGCGGTCAGGTGGGCGGTGGGGTCGATGGCGGTCAAGGTGCTCCTACCGTTCGATGTCACAGGGGCCCGCCGCGGCGGACACACAGGTCTGGATGAGGACGCCCGGCTCGGCCTCGGTGATCTCGCCGGTGCGCAGGTCGCGGACGGCGCCCGCCTTGAGCGGCGTGATGCAGCCGAAGCAGATGCCCATGCGGCACCCGGAGGGCATGAGCACGCCGGCCTCCTCACCGATGTCCAGCAACGGCGTGGCGCCGTCCGCGTCGACGGTCTTGCCGGTGGCGCTGAACGTGACCTCGCCGCCGTCGCCGGCGACGACGATGCTGGGGCGGAAGCGTTCGGTGTGCAGGCGCTCTTGTACGCCGTGCTCGGTCCAGTGCTCTTCGGCGGCGTCGAGCAGGCCCGCGGGCCCGCAAGCCCAGGTCTCGCGCTCGGCCCAGTCGGGCACGAGTTCGTCGAGACGGGCGATGTCGAGCATGCCGTCTGTGTCGGTGTGCACCTCGGTGAGCCGCAGCTTCTTGTCCGCGACCAGGTCGTGCAGTTCGTTGCGAAAGATCACGTCTTGCGGCTGTGGCGCGCAGTGGACCATGACGACGTCGTCGAACTCGATGTCGCGCAGCATGCCCATCACGGGCGTGATGCCGCTGCCGGCCGTCAGATAGAGCACCTTGGCGGGCTTGGCCTGCGGCAGCACGAAGTCACCGGTCGGCTGGTCGAGCTGGATCAGCGTGCCTGGTTTCGCCCTGCAGACCAGGTGGTTGCTGACCTTGCCGTCCGGGATCGCCTTCACGGTGATCGTGACGCGGCCGTCCTGGCGGTTTGTCGGCGAGGTGATGGAGTAGGCACGCCACAGGCGCACCCCGTCGACGTCGACCCCGATCCGCACGTACTGACCGGCTGTGTGGCCGCGCCAGCCCCGTCCCGGCCTGATCACGATAGTCGCGGCGTCACCCGTCTCGGGGTGCACGGCCTCGATGCGCCCACGCAGGTCAGCGCCCGCACGCAGCGGGCTGACCAGATCGAGGTAGTCCGACGGCAGCAGCGGCGTCGTGACCATCTCCAGCAGTTTCCACGCCCTGCTGCGGAGGGCTGCACTCGTCATGACTCCAGCTTGCTGCGCCTCAAGGCGTAAAGTCCTGACCGCAGGACGTAAATCTGGTCGGCTGAATTGTTCGCAGGGAACAAAACGTGAACCATGCAATCCGGAGGGCCAGCGAACTGGCCCTCAATGAGACGACGGTCACCGCACTTCGGGCCGCGCTGAAGACCACCGCCGACGAGGTCGTCCAGGCGATCATCGACGAGGTCCCTCCCTACGCCAACGCCCTTTCGGGCCACATGGGCGCCACCATCCGCCGAGCCGTCCGCACCGCCCTGGGGCACTACCTGGACCTCGCGAGCGGGAACGCCACAGGCGGCGACGCCGGTGACGCAGCCTACGAGCTGGGCCGCGGCGAGGTGCGCGACGGCCGTTCGATGGACGCCCTACTCAGCGCCTACCGCGTCGGCGCCCGCGTGGCCTGGCGATGCCTGGCAGCGGGTGCCGTACCCGCAGGTCTGCCCGCCGCCGAGGTCGCCAAGTTCGCCGAGCTGACCTTCGCCTACATCGACGAGCTCTCCGCCGCGAGCGCCGCGGGCCACGCCGACGAACTGGCAGCCCGGGGCAGGGCCCACGAGCGCCACCTGGAACACCTGGCCCGCGACCTCCTCGCCGGCGCGAGCCCGGACGTGCTGCTGGCCTCTGCTCAACGGGCCGGGTGGCAGCCTCCGGTTTCGCTGACCGCGGTCCTGCTGCCCGCCGCCCAGGCCCGGCCGGCCTACCGCGCGCTCGACCCGAGCACCCTCGTCCTCGACGATCTGCCGGACGCCACCGGTGTGCTGCTCGTCCCCGATGCCGACCGATCACATCTCTTGCGGCAGCTGACCGACCGCACCGCCGTGGTCGGCCCGGCCCGGCCATGGAATCGTGCGTCCGCCTCGTACGCACGAGCCGTACGCGCGCGCTCCCTCTCCTCTGATATTCGCGACACCCAGGACCACCTGCCCGAGCTGGTGCTGAGCGCCGACGTGGACGCGTTCGCAGACCTGCGTGCCCGAGCCCTCGCACCGTTGCGGACCTTGCCTGTCGCGACCGCACGGCGGCTGGAGGAGACGTTGCGGGCGTGGCTGCTGCACCAGGGCAGGCGGGACGAGGTGGCGGCGGCGTTGTTCGTCCATCCCCAGACAGTCCGGTACCGGATGTCGCAGCTGCGGGAGCTGTTTCCGGATCTCGCATCGCCACACCGGGTCCTTGAACTGACGCTGGCGGTCGGTCTTCGGGTCGGCTGACGCGTACCTCGACCGTCCACGACCGCGTCCGCGAGCGGTCCAGGAATCGTGCCTCGTTCTCGGTGCCATCAGCTGGCTCATGCGGCCCGGGGAAGAGCGGTATCAGCCAGCTGAGACCGGGGGTTGATGTGAAGACCGGACAAGGCCTCGGGAAGCCCGTCGGGGGCGCTGTCTCTGAGAAGCGCGGTGGCGGATACGGCTCGACTGGATCCGGTGGACGATGCGCACCGGCCCGCTCGTCGACGCGCTCATCGAGCATCTGGTCGGTGATATGGGCAGCTATGCCCTGGAAAACGGCTTTCATGTCGTCGTGGAGGGCGCTGTCCTGGCACGAGCTGACCCACGGGCGCGCGGCGGGCTGCAGCTGGGGGACCGGCGGGGCGGCCAGGCCGGGGCACCAGGGACGGGGGCCGGGCCGCTCGCGCCGGGGACCACCGTGGTTCTGTGACGGCCCCGTGCCTCCCTTCCGACAGATCAACCGGACGACCGACCGGGCCGGCCTGGCACACCGCGCGAGGGATGATGGGGATGGAACGACGGAACGTGAGGTCAGGAGCTTTCATGGCGAAGCGGGTTCACCGACCCCGTGAGGACGCGGAGTTCAATTTCATCCTCGGGATGAGCGGAGTTCCGGTCCTCGCATACTTCACCGGGACATGGCCCAAGGCAATCGAGCCCTGCCGGGTGATGGACCTCGTCGTGGGTGGCATCGCCGACGACTACACGGGTCGCCTGACGGCCGTCCGCGCCGACATCACACGTTGTCCGGCCGCAACCGAGCGATACGGGATCACCGGAGCCCCGTCCTACGTCCTGCTGAAGGAGGGAGAGGCGGTGGCGCACGGCACGGGGCCTATGACCATCACCGAGGTACGGAAGTTCCTGGACGGCCACCTCTGAGCGGCCGCTGCGGCACGTGGCCGCGACGCCCGTCACGTCTCGTCCATGGGAGCTGCGCCGCCTGAGACACCTTGGGGCTGAGACACCTCCACAGGTCACATAACGCAGTCGATCTCGGTCGCGTCCGGCAGCCGCCCGGCTGCGGCCACGATCCCGGAACGGTTCAATCTGATCTGCGACGGCAAGGGCACCCCGCTTCACGACCGCGGCCAACGTCAATGACATCACGCAGACTCTCCGCCTGGTCGACGGCATCACGCCGGTTGCTGGACGGCCGGGCCGACCACGACGGCGCCCCGAATCCGTTCTCGGAGAGAAGGCGTACGACTCGCGAACCGTGCGGCGTGAACTACGACAGCGACGAATCCTGCCGGTCATCTCCCGCAAGGGCTCCCCGAACACCAAGGGCGTGGGCAGGCTCCGCTACGTCGTGGAGCAGACCTTCGCCCTGCTCCACCAATTCAAACGCCTGGCCGTGCGCTGGGAACGGCGAGTCGAACTCCACGACGCCTTCCTCGCGTTGGCCTGCAGCATTATCTATTGGAGGCGACTCAAGAAGGCCAGATCATGATCGCTCACGAGCTCTTTGGGCTGATCCGCGTTGGCCTTGCTCTCAGATCGGTCATCGTGTCGCTGCCCTTCTCCGACCGCCACCCGTCACGTTGGCCAGGCGCTGGTCGTGGCCCAGGGCGGCGAAGGCGATCCTGTCATTCAGGACAGTCCACTTGAAGGCCCGAAATCCAGGGCAGTCCCGGGCGGAACCGGTCCCTCACCCGCATAGGTATTGCCCAACGGTGCCGCTGGTGCGTCGTCCCCGGCGAGCGTCAGGCTGGGCCAAAGCCCGTTGAGGGCTGCGTCGTCCAGGGTGATGCCGAGGTGGTCGAGTACGAGAGCCACCACTGGCGCCATCCCGGCACCCTCGCCCTCGTGTGCGGCGAGCGCCCCTTCCGCCCGATCCCACCAGGGGCCGAGCGGCTCGGACCGACTGTGCTCCATACCGGGCTCGAAGTACTCGACGCACTCGCCGTCACGCCAGTACTGAAAGACGTCGATTCCCTCGGTAGTCGCCACGCTGTACGTCTCAGTTCCCCGAGACAACGCAGCGAGCGATCCTTCCCCAAAGCCGATGCCACCTTCCTCCCCGACACGGAAGGCCCATTCACCGACCCTGCCGGCCCGCAGCAACGAGACCATCCCGTCACCCGACTCACCCGAGAGTAGATCCGAGGCCGCGTTCCAGCCGAGCAGGCGCGCCCGCTCCGGATCGGCCCCGTAGCGGGCGAACACCTCCTCGGGACCGAGACCGCGGGTGAAAGTAGCGCACATCCAAGCCTTCGCCCAGTCCAGCGAACCCGCGTCCGCGTCTGCTTCCATGATCTGCCTCCGTCATTCACACCTGACATCGCCTGCCAAGGCCGAGCCTTCCGGGCTCTCCGCAGTGCGCCAAGCACGGCGGGGAGCCCGGATCATGATGCCTGGTTCATGCGGTGGGATCGGTACCGGGCAGGACGCCCGGGGGGTCATGCCCGGTGAACTCGATGCAAAAATGGGGCTGCGAGCGTCTGCATCAGCCTCTCTGCCACGCTCGACCAGGACACCTCAACAAGATCTTGTTACGAGCTCATAGGGGGCAAAACAGGCCTGGGGGGTGACCTCGGATACGCCGCATTGGGTTACCTCGGCGGTGCAGGAATAACGGGCGGATGGCTCTGAAAGGTGAAAGCAAGTGGACATAGCGGTAGTGGGGATCGGATTCGAGGACAACGCAGCAGTCACCGTCATCCTCGGAGTAATAGTGCTGGTGGTGGCATTCGCCCTGCTCTACTGGCGCCTCAAGCGTGAAAAGAAGTAACGAGACGCTCTGACTGAGTACGAGGTTCACCGGCTTTCGCTTGTGTTCTAGCAATCTTCGCAACACCCCAGCTCTGGGGGTGCGATGGACGTGGAGATCCGGGAGAGCCTGCCAGCTAAAAAGCCGGCGATGCTGTGTGAGTGAGAGACGTACTTTGGCCCATGCGGCAGGGACTGTGTGACAGGCGTGCCGGACCGTTGGCATGCCGGGAGCACGGACCGCCTTGATGGAATTGCTGAAGCGTCTATCAACGGCAAAAGGGGGCGCTTCCGATCGACAAGGAGGTGCCCCCTTTCCATGCCCAGCGCTGACCCAACCGTTAGACCGGGCAGCACGGGGCAAACCGCAGCACGTTCCTTTGAGCTCGTGATTCAACTTCTGCCCTTATCCGATTCGGCGGGGGCCGCCAGAAGCGGGTGTTTCCCATGGACCGGCTTCGCTACCGGCCGCCGTCAGACCGCGGACAAGGGGTGGGTGTTCACGATGGCCACCACGCGCCCGTAGGAGGGGCATGCGGCGGCCACCGAGCATTGGGCGGCTCTTCCTCCCGAGAGCGTGTCACCGGCCTCGCAGGGCCGGTGGAGACGTGCCAAAGCCCAAGGGGGAGACCGGGGATGATGACCGACCACGAGCAGCCGCCGTACCCTGACCACACTGTAGACAGGCGAACTGCGCGTTCAGCGCTGGGAGGGCTGGTCGGCGGGGCAGGCTGCCGTAGCCTCCTGCCGTCGGCGCTTGCGATGCCACTGCCGTATCCACTTCTGTGCCCGGTCCTGGCGCCGACCGCGTTTGGGCCTTGTCCCACAGCACCAGCATGTCCGGCCGCAGCAGGTGCAGGAGACGGGGGGCATAGCTGGTCTCGCCCTCGTCGGTGGGGCCGAAGACCGCGCCGATCAGGGCCCGTGTCCCGGTCTCGACGAGCGTCATCAGCTCAAGTGTCGGATAGCCGTGATGGGAGGTCCGGCCCAGCCATGCACGGTTGCGCTCCGTGTCGGGGACCTTCTGTGAACTGCAGCCGTCGAACGACACCGTCCGGTACGGGCCGAAGCTCACT
>NZ_JBHXQZ010000162.1:0-8126 GCF_042717095.1 Streptomyces sp. NPDC058632
CCCCTCATAACACCCTCACTCGGAAACACTTGATCCTTTTTGGTGTGGTGGGCTCTTATTTTTCTATAACAGCCCCCCCGTGGTCTGCCCCGCGGCGCCGGGGCGCGGGGGCCCCATCCCGGGTTCCGGCTCAACCTGCCGTGCCTGCCGTCCCCTCCGTCTTCGTCCTCACTCGCGGATGCCGATGCCCTGGACCGGCGGGGTGCGCAGGAGCCGGCCGACGGGCAGCATCGTGGCGATCAGCGCGAGCGCGACGGTGCCGCCGACGACGGCGATCCAGCCGCCGGCCGGGACGTACGGGATGCGCTGTCCGGCGACGGCGTTGACGACCGAGGTGAGGGTGACGGCGGCGATCGTCCCGCCGATGAGGAGCGCCACGCCGAGCAGGCCGGCCTGCTCGGCGTGGACCATCCGCTTGACCTGGCCGCGGGTGACGCCGACCAGGCGCAGCAGGGAGAGTTCCCTGGTCCGGGCGAGGGCCGCCATGATCAGGGTGTTGGCGGCGGCGAGCGCCGCGTAGCCGACCAGAACGGCGATGAGCAGCTTGTTGAGCCAGCCGCCGATGGCCAGGTCCTGGGCGAGTTCGCCGGTGAGGGTGTCGGTGGCGACGACGGAGGTGGCCGGGTGGCGGCCGGCGAGGCCGGCCAGGGCCTCGTGGGTGTCGGCGCCGGCGTGCGGGGCGGTGCGGACGAGGACCTGGTCGTCGAGTCCGGTGACGGTGTGCCCGGTGAGGGTCCGGGTGTGGAGGGTGACGTCGCCGAAGCCCCAGCCGCGCTCGTACAGGGCGACGACCTTCAGGGTGACGGGGGTGCCGTCGCCGAGCCACAGCCGGGCCTCGGTGCCGAGTTCCCAGCCGGCCGCGTCCGCCTGGGTGGTGGACACCGCGACGGTGCCCTGCGCGAGGCCGGCGAGGCTGCCCGACCGTACCTTCAGGTCCAGGGTGCGTTCGGCGCCCCGCGGGTCGATGCCCTGGGCGACGACGGCCTGGGCTCCCAGGTCGTTCGGCACGACGACCGAGGTACGGCGCACGCCCGTCGCGGCGACCACGCCGGGGATGCGGCGGGCCTTTGCGGTGGCGGACGCGGGCAGGCCGGTGCCGGCGACGAGCGCGTGCTGGGCGAGGGTGCCGTCGCGGCTCTGGACGACGGTCTGGCGCTGGAGGTTGTCCTGGAGGAACCAGACGGAGCCACCGAAACCGACGGAGAGCACCAATGCGGTGAGGACGGCGACCATGCCCCGGGCGTTGGCGCGCAGGTTCGCGGCGGCGAGGTAGCCGCTGTTGCCCCAGACGACCCGCAGTACGGGGCCGAGGAGCCGGGCGGCGGCCTGGTTGATCCAGGGGGCCAGCAGGGCGATGGCCAGGACGAACGTGTAGAGCATGCCGACCGCTGCGGTGAGGGCGGCCTGTCCGTCGGTGGCGCCGGTGAAGCCGATCAGGGACACGGCCCCGGCGAGGAGCACCAGGCCGGTGACCGCCCGTGCCCTGCTGCCGGGGCCGGTTTCGACGGCGGCCTCGCCGAGCGCTTCGGTGGGCCGGATGCGGGTGGTGCGCAGCGCGGCGATCCAGGCGGAGGTCAGCGCCACGGCGGCGACGGCGACGGCGACCGCCGCGCCGGACAGCAGGCCGCCCTGCACGGTGAAGCCGTCGGGGGCGAAGGCGCGGGCGACGAGTTCGTCGCGGATCCGTCCGGTGGCGACGAGCCCGAGGGGGACGCCGACCACGGCAGCGAGGATCGAGAGCAGACCGACCTCGCCGAGGATCATC
Organism: Streptomyces sp. NPDC058632; assembly: GCF_042717095.1. Lineage (NCBI taxonomy): Bacteria > Bacillati > Actinomycetota > Actinomycetes > Kitasatosporales > Streptomycetaceae > Streptomyces > Streptomyces sp. NPDC058632. The sequence goes on from NZ_JBHXQZ010000162.1 coordinate 1,766, forward strand.
CGCCGTACCTGGCCGGGGGTCGCGGCGACGGCGCGGAGCAGGGCGAGGTCGCGGCGGCGGTGCCGTACGGAGAGGCCGACGGTGCCGGCGACGACGAAGCCGATGATCATCGCGGCGTAGCCGCCGAAGGCGCCGCCGGCCTGCAGGGTGAAGTCCCGCGCGGCCCTGGCCTCGGGCTGTTCGGCCAGGCCCCGGTCGTCGCCGGTGTAGGTCGTCGCCCCGGCCTCGGCGGTCACCTCGCGGACGCCGGCGAGGAGGGCGTCGCGGTCGGCGCCGGGGGCGGCGAGGATGCCGACGGCGTCGAAGCGTTCGGGGTGCGGGTCGAGGCGGGCGGCGTGCGCGTCGGTGAAGAAGAGCGCCGCGCTGCCCGTGGCGTCGGGATCGCCCTCCGTCTCCACGACCCCGCTGATCCGGTACGTACGGCTCGCTCCCCCGGTGATGATCTCCGTGGAGTCGCCGGGGCCGAGCCCGGTGCCGGCGAGGAGGCGGGCGTCGACGGCGATCTCCCCGTCGGAGCGGGGCGGGTTTCCGTCGACCGTCCGGTACGGGGCGAGGGCTGCGCTCGTCCAGCCGTGGCCGGTGGCCGGCACGTTTGGGGCGCTCGCGGCGGTGACGGCGAGAAAGCGGTCGCCGACGGCTCGGTCCACGCCGGGGACGGCGGCGAGCCTGTCGGCCAACGACGCGGGCACGCTACCGCGTTCGGGCAGCGTGACGGTGGTGTACTCGGTCTCGCCGAACATCTCGGCGGAGACGGTCAGGTCCCGGTCGGCGACGACGGCGACCGTCCCCGCGTACCGCTGCGGCTGTCCGTGGTAGCGCCGGCCGGACTCCACGAGCAGCGCGCACGCCATGAGGACGGCGACGCCGGCGGCGAGGGCGACGAACGTCGCCACGAAGCTTCCCTTGCGGTGGCGCAGCATCTGCGCGGCCAGAGTGAGCACGGTTCAGCCCTCCCGGCGCACGGCGGGCCGGGCGGCGGCCTGTGCGAAGGCCTGCGCGGCGAACGGCTCGGCAGACGGCACGACGGACGACGCGGCGGACTGGGGGCGGCCGAGGTGGGCCAGTTGCTCGGCGATCCGCTCGGCACCGGGCTGCGGCATGTCCCGCACGATCCGCCCGTCGGCGAGAACGACGACCCGGTCCGCGTAGGACGCGGCGACCGGGTCGTGGGTCACCATGACGACGGTCTGCCCGGTCCGGTCGACCACCGACCGCAGCAGCGACAGGACTTCGGCCGCGGTGCGGGTGTCGAGGGCGCCGGTGGGCTCGTCGCAGAAGATCACCTCGGGGCGGGTGACCAGGGCCCGCGCGATCGCGACCCGCTGCTGCTGGCCGCCGGACAGCTGCGAGGGCCGGTGCCGCAGCCGGTCGCCGAGGCCGACCCGGGTGACGACCTCGGCGACCCACGCCGGGTCCGGCCGCTGCCCGGACAGCCGCGAGGGCAGCAGGATGTTCTGCTCCACGGTCAGGGCGCCGACGAGGTTGAACGCCTGGAACACGAAGCCGATCCGGCTGCGGCGCAGTTCGGTCAGCCGCTTCTCCGACATCGACGCGAGATCGGTGGCCCCGATCCGGACCGTCCCCGCGTCGGGCCGGTCCAGCCCGGCCGCGCAGTGCAGCAGCGTGCTCTTCCCGGAGCCGGACGGCCCCATCACCGCGGTCGCCGTGCCCCGGGCGAAGCGGACGTCGACGTCGTCCAACGCCACCACCGGCTGATCACCGCCGTACGTCTTCCGTACACGGTCGAGGCTGACGGCGAAGTCGGCCGAGGTCACTGACATGGTGAAACGCCTTCCGGGCGAGCGTGAAGCGGAACACCCCGACGCTAGAACCCACGCCCGCGCCAACCCATCCCGCCAGTGACCCGCCCGGTGGTGGCGCAGGCACTACCACCGGACCGGACCCCCTTCCACAAGGCGGCCCGGGAGACGGAAGGCCTGAAACCGGCGTCATCGGACCTGCGCGTGAGCTTGATCTCATGGACCGTCCCTCCGTGAAGCGCAGGCCCGGGAACAAACCCGGGAGCGCCATGACGGAAGTGCAGGAATCTCATACCTGTGTGCCGAACAGGCCGACGCCCCACGGCGAGGAATCCGACAGGGCCACCACACCGGATCCGCAGACAGCCCCGCGACTCTCCACAGACCCGTCTCCGCCGTCCCGGCGCCGCCTTCACAGCAAGCCGGTCACGAGTCTCAGCCGGGATGCGCATACGACATCGACGAGCCCCAACCCCGAAAACAGCACCTTGACAACCGGCGAGGCCTTGGCCTGTCGTTCATCGCCCGGCGTCGGATGACGCGAGGAAGACGCCGGTGAGTGGTGCGTGTGCGACCCAGCCAAGCGACTTGTAAAGGCCCTGCCCCTCAATCGTTGCGGCGAGCACCCCGGTCCGGGCGCCCGCCGTGATCGCCGCGTTGGCCAAGGTGTGCATGACTGTCCGTCCCAGGCCTTGGCGACGGTGAGCAGGCGCGGTCTCTATCTGGTCGAACACGACGGAGCCGGCGCGGGAAGGGCCGGCGACCTGGCCGTGGGCGGCATAGGCCCCGTCCATGTCGCGGATGAGGGCGCGGGTGACATCACCTCGGCTCCAGGTGCGCAGTTGGTAGCCGGCGGGGAGGTGCGTCGCGGAGGGGTGCAGGGTGGTCGACATCAGGAAGCCGGGGGCGTCAAAAGTCCATGCGGGTGCGAGCCAGGGGGACACGGTCTCCGGGGCTGCGAGTACCTTGAGCCAGGTGCCAGACGCTGTGGTCGTCTCCATGAGCCTGCGGATGAGCGTCTCGTCGGCGTCGGGTAAGACGTGTCGGGTTACCTGCCTGGGGAGTCCGACGTCGACTGTGAATCCCCAGGGCTCTTCCACTGGAGGGGCGGCCCCGCGCGAAGTGGCCCAGCCTTCGACCCAGGCCCGCACGATCCCGGTATCCATATGCCCTCCACGGGTAATAGGTGCCAACGGTTAAGGCACATTACGCGTTGGGAGACGCGAACCGATCTGCGGGGCCGTTTGAGTTCGGTCCTCGGTCGGTTTCTCCAGCCAGGGGCCTCGGTGGGTGATCCGTGGGTGCATCCGGTACCGGGTCATTGCCTCGGCTGTGCCGTAGAGGGCCGGACTCGGGGTGGGCACGTACCTCAAGCGCTGAGGGCCGGCCTTCCGGCGTCCGGACAAGCGGGCCGTCGAGCAGGGCACGGAAGCAGTCCGTGTCCGGCGTGAGGAGACCTGGCCGGCGAGCCGGGCCAGGGTGAAAGCGCAGAACGGTGAAGGCCTGTTCGCCGGTCAGGCAGGGTTCGGCTCCGCCCCGGCCCCGGACGTGACGGGGCCCGGGAGTCGTATCCAGCTCCCGGGCCCCTGGGGATGCCACCTGAGTGCGCACGCCGGCGCGTTTAAGAGGGAGGATCAGTCATCAGGCCGTCGTGTTCTGCCTTTGAACTACCGCACCGGGCAAGAGGTGCAGGCGAGAATTGAACTCGCATCCGACGGCAGTCGTCCTTCCTCGGTCGTTCCGGCGATCGGCGGCGATGCTGAGACTGGAGCGAGAGTCTGAGATTGACCGCGGCCTCCACGCCTTCGCGTCGGAGAGCCGCTTCTTCAGGCTGAACGTCAGTTTCAGCTTGCGCTCGTCGCGCGAACCGGTCCTCAAGTCCGGCCCGCGCCATCGCGCACCCCCGCGCTCGCACGCGGGGGCGATCATGGAGGCTACACAGGCCCGGCGTCAGCCGAACAGGTAGCCGAACACCGCGTCGCCGGCCCGCTGGTCGGTGACCTCGGTGGCGTTGGCCTCCTCGCGGGCGAACTTGACCGCCTGCTGGAGCTTCTCGACCCGCTCCACCAGCTCGTTCACCCGCCGCGCCGGAAGCGCCCCGGAGAACTTCACGGTCGTCCAGTACCCGATGGGCACGTCCTCGTAATACACCTCGACCTGCGCCGGGTGCTTCTCGGTCGCCTCGGCCTTGACGTGGTTGCGGGGGACCTTCTTGGTACGGATCGTGCGGACCGGGTCCGTCTTCCACCAGTCCGTGGAGGGGTCGTGGGACCAGGACTCGGCGGCGTCGAGCGTGGGAAGCTTCCTGACGAAGGTGTGCAGTTCGGTGAGCTGCTTCTCCAGGAAGAGGAGGTAGCCGACCGGGACTTCGGCGAGGACGGTCCGCCCCTCGACGGTGACGTCCGCGCGGGCCGTGCAGTTCGCCCAGTCCTTGGTCGCCGTCACGTCGAACAGCCGGGTCAGCGAGGCCGCCATCTCCCGCAGCACGTCCTCACCCTGCACCTGCACCCGCGTGGACTCGGGCGGCAACTGCTCGCCCTCCTCGTCCTTGGGCTGGTACGTACGCGAGATCCCGGCGAGCAGCGCCGGCTTCTGCACCTTCTGGTGCGCCCCGTTGACGTCCTGGACGGCCTTGCTCTTGACGCCTTTTTCGACGGCGATGATCTGGTTCAGCCTGGTCATGTGATCCCCCTGAGAACACCAGGAACCCTGTCACAGGGGGTGGATCACCGCACACCATTTTCTGCGTGACGCGAGAGGCGAGTGGAGGGCTGCACCCGTCGGCCTCAAGCATGTAAGTCACTCATCGTGTTCCCCGTCATCGAGGTCGAAGTCGAAAGCCAGCTGACCCGACACACCGTGGTCCGTCACAGCAGTGGCTGAGGGATCCGTCGGCTCCAGGGCGTCCTCGATCTCGTGAGGCAGAGCGTAGTCGTCAGCGAGTCGCGCAAGATGCAGGATCATAGGCAGAGCCAGCCCGTCGCGACCGTCGCGGTGGTCCTCGCTGAAACGCTGCTGGTGGACGAATGCGGCCCATGCCTCGGCGTCGTCACCAGGGCGAAGGCACGCAACGGTCAATTCGAGGAGGTCCGGGTTCCAGGCGTTCACCGTCGGTCGATAGGCGTTGTTGCCCGAGGCGTTTGTGTGCGGAGTCAGCTTGGCGTCGTCGTTGGTGAACTTCGACTGACTGCCGGACTTGCCGGTCGTGCTGTAGAAGACACGGTCGGAGTCACCCTGGGCCCGGGATCGCCACAGCCCCATCGCGATTCCCCCGTGCTGCTTGCCCTCCAGCTCGGGAGAGTTCCTCCCTTTCGGCCCAGCACTGCGCTGTCTCGTCCCGGCTTCCGTCGGCGATCCGGACGACACGAAGTTGCTTGCCGTACAGGCCGATCCGCTGAGCGGGGCCTCCGTCGAGGCTGGGCCTGTCCCGTCCTCCTCCCCGGCACCGGGGAGCCCGAAGCCCTCGCTCCCGGCGAACGCGCGGACCGGGCGGTCGCCGGGATCCTGACCAGTCTCGACACGGCATCCGGCCGGGGCGTCGTCGTGGACTCGCCTCCAGGGGCCGGGAAGTCCACGCTGGTGATGCGGGCCACCGAGCACCTGACGTCCGCGGGTCACCAGCTCATGGTCGTCGCGCAGACCAACGAGCAGGTCGACGACCTCGTGGACCGCATCGCGCGGGAACACCCCGGCCTGGCGCTCGGCCGCCTCCACGCCGACGGCCACATCCTCCCGCCCCGTGTCACCCGCCACCCCAACGTCACCGGAAGCACCCAGGTGACAGACCTGCGCGACCTGCCCGTCGTGGTCTCCACCGCGAAGAAGTGGTCGTTCGTCAGCCCGGACAAGTGCGCGCCGTGGCGGTGGGCCATCGTCGACGAGGCGTAGCAGGCCTTCTACCGGTTCGTCCCCGGCACGACGGCACCGGAACGCGTGCTGTCGTACGCCGGCCTGCCCCACGGCCCCGGCCCGCTGGACGACGTCCTCGCCCGGGCCGCCGACTCCGGCTGGGGCCACCTGGAACTCCCCGCCCGCCACCCCTCGACCAGGACCCGGAGGTGGCCGAGGCCCTCGCGGCGACGGCGGCCCGGCTCCTGGAACGCGGCGCGCTGGTCAATGGGGAGCTTCTGACCGCGTCGCGCATCGCGATCGGCGCGGCACGCACCGTGCAGGCGGACGCCGTCCGCTCCCGCCTCGCCGCCCGCGGCATCACCGTGGACACCGCCAACCGCCTCCAGGGCCGCGAGTTCGACGTCACCCTCGTCTGGCACCCGCTCTCCGGCCGCCAGGACGCCTCCGCCTTCCACCTGGAGACGGGCCGCCCGTGCGTCCTGCTGTCCCGGCACCGCTTCGCCTGCACCATGGTGGCCCGCACCGGCATCCGCGACCTCCTGGACCGGCATCCGCGGAACAACCCTGTGTACCTCGACGTGCCGCCGAAATTCCCGGACGGGTGGCGGGCGCATCAGGTGGCCATGGGGTGGCTGGAGCGGGGAGAGCACAGGGCAGGGTCCGTTGCATGATTGCACTTCGTCCGGAACATCGGGTTGGTCCGGTGGTGGAGTGGACGTCCCGGTTCGGGCAGGGGTGAACGCAGCGCA
>NZ_JBHXQZ010000163.1:0-8084 GCF_042717095.1 Streptomyces sp. NPDC058632
CGGTTCATGAGCCGGGCCAGGCACGTCGGCAAGATCGTGCTGACGATGCCGCCGCGCTGGAACCCGGACGGCACCGTCCTGATCACCGGCGGCACCGGCGCGCTCGGCGGGCACCTCGCCCGGCATCTCGCGGCCTCGGGAATGCGGCACCTGCTGCTGGCCGGCCGGCGCGGCCCCGACGCGCCGGGCGCCGCCGAACTCGCCGCCGAGCTGCGGGAGCTGGGCGCCGAGGTGACCGTCGCCGCCTGCGACACCGCCGACCGCGACGCCACCGCCGCGCTCCTCGCGCGGGTTCCCGCCGCGCACCCGCTGACGGCGGTCGTGCACACGGCGGGCGTCCTCGACGACGGCGTCGTCGCCTCGCTCACCCCGGAGCGGCTTGCCGCCGTGCTGCGGCCCAAGGTCGACGCCGCCTGGCACCTGCACGAGCTGACCCGCGACCTGGACCTGGCAGCGTTCCTGCCGTTCTCGTCCATAGCCGGTGTCATGGGCAGCCCCGGCCAGGGCAACTACGCCGCGGCCAACTCCTTCCTCGACGCCCTGACCGCGCACCGGCGCTCCCTGGGCCTGGCCGGCACCTCGCTCGCCTGGGGCCCCTGGTCCCATGACGGCGGCATGACCAGCACCCTCTCCGACACCGACATGCGCCGCATGCAGTCCGGCGGGCTGCCGCCGCTCTCCGTCGACCAGGGCTTCGGCCTCTTCGACGTCGCACGCGGCTCCGACGAGTCGTTCCTGGTCCTGGTCGGCCTCGCCCCCGGCGCCATGCGCGGCGCCGCCCCCGAGGACCTGCCGCCGCTCTTCCGCGGCATGGTCAGGAGCAGCCGCCGCACCGCCGCCGCCACCGACGCCGCCGGAGCGGCCGCCGCGCTCGGCGCCAAGCTCGGCGAACTCCGCGCCGGCGAACGCGTCCGGTACGTCACCGAGCTGGTCCGCGAGCAGGCCGCCCGCGTGCTGGGCCACGCCACGCCGAAGGCCGTCGACGTGACACAGGAGTTCCGGGAGCTCGGCTTCGACTCGCTGACCGCCCTGGAACTGCGCAACCACCTCTCCACGGCGACCGGGCTGCGCCTTCCGGCCACCCTGGTCTTCGACTACCCGACCCCCACGGCACTCGCCGAACACTTCGTATCCGAGCTGGCCCCCGGCGACGAGGGCCCCCAGGGCCCCTCGCTGCTCGCCGAACTCGACCGCCTCGAAGCGCTCTTCGCGGCCAACGAGCACGACGAGATCACCCGCACGGGACTCGCCCTGCGGCTCGGCCAGATGCTGGACAAGGTGCGCGGCAGCGCGCCGGAGTCGACCGGCACCCCCGTGGACGACACCTTCGAATCGGCCAGCGCCGACGAGGTGTTCGCCTTCATCGACAACGAGCTCGGCCGCATGGGCGACCACTGAGACGAGCCGGTTCACCACAGGAAGGTTTTCCCGTCATGCCCGATGACAAAAAGCTCGTCGACTACCTCAAGTGGGTCACGGCCGACCTGCACAAGACCCGTCGGCGGCTGGAGGAGTCCGAGGCGAGCCGGCACGAACCGATCGCCATCGTGGGCATGGCCTGCCGGCTGCCCGGCGAGGTCGCCTCCCCGGAGGACTTCTGGCAGCTGCTGGACGAGGGCCGCGACGGCATCGCCCCGTTCCCCACCGACCGGGGCTGGGACCTCGACGCCCTGGGCGGTGAGGGGGCCGGCAGCAGCGCCGCCGCCGAAGGAGGCTTCGTCGACGCCGCCGCCTTCGACGCGGGATTCTTCGGCATCTCCCCGCGCGAGGCCGTCGCCATGGACCCGCAGCAGCGCCTCCTGCTGGAGACCACCTGGGAAGCGGTGGAACGCGCCGGCCTCGACCCGGTGTCCCTGCGCGGCTCCCGCACCGGCGTGTTCGTCGGCACCGCCGGCGTCGACTACGTCGGCGTCGTGATGAACTCCCGCGAGGACGCGGAAGGCCACGCCACCACCGGCCTCACCGCCAGCGTCGTCTCCGGCCGCGTCGCCTACGCCTTCGACCTCGCCGGCCCGGCGGTCACCGTGGACACCGCCTGCTCCTCCTCCCTGGTCGCCATCCACCTGGCCGCCCAGTCCCTGCGCCAGGGGGAGTGCGGCCTCGCGCTGGCGGGCGGCGTCACCGTCATGTCCACCCCCATGGGCTTCTCCGGCTTCACCCGCCAGGGCGGCATCTCCACCAGCGGCCGCTGCAAGGCGTTCGCCGACTCCGCCGACGGCACCGGCTGGTCCGAGGGTGCCGGCGTCCTCGTCCTGGAGCGGCTCTCCGACGCCCGCCGCAACGGGCACCAGGTCCTCGCCGTCGTCCGCGGCTCCGCGGTCAACCAGGACGGCGCGTCCAACGGGCTCACCGCACCCAACGGGCCCTCGCAGCAGCGGGTCATCCGCCAGGCCCTCGCCGGCGCCGGACTGTCACCCGCCGACGTGGACGCCGTCGAGGCCCACGGCACCGGCACGCCGCTCGGTGACCCGATCGAGGCGCAGGCCCTGCTGGCCACCTACGGGCAGGACCGTCCGGCGGAGCGGCCGCTGCTGCTCGGCTCGGTGAAGTCCAACATCGGCCACTCCCAGGCCGCCGCCGGGGTCGCCGGCGTCATCAAGACCGTCCTGGCCATCCGCCACGGCGTCCTGCCCGAGACCCTCCACGTCGACGCGCCGTCCACCCACGTCGACTGGACCGCGGGCAACGTCCGCCTGCTCACCGAACGCACCCCCTGGCCGGAGACCGGCCGGCCCCGCCGCGCCGCCGTGTCCTCCTTCGGCATCAGCGGCACCAACGCCCACCTCGTCGTCGAGCAGGCCCCCGAACCCGAGGAGCCGGAGCAGCCCGCCGCACCGACGGCTCACCCGGCGGTCGTCCCGTGGCCGGTCGCCGCCAAGACGAAGGGCGCCCTGGACGCACAGCTCGGGGGCGTGTCGGCCCTGACCGACGCCACCGCACTGGACGTGGGCTTCTCGCTGGCGTCGGGGCGGTCGGTGTTCGAGCACCGGGCGGTCCTCCTCGCGGGCACGGCGGGCGAACAGCCGGTCGAGGTCGCGCGCGGTCGTGCGGTGCAGCGTTCGCTCGCCGTCCTGTTCTCGGGCCAGGGATCGCAGCGGGCCGGGACGGGGCGTGAGCTGTACGCCGCCTTCCCGGTGTTCGCGGAGGCCCTGGACGCCGTACTGGCGCGGCTGGACGTGGAGTTGGAGCGTCCGCTGCGGGAGGTGCTGTTCGCGGGGGAGGGTACGCCCGAGGCGGAACTGCTCCACACCACCGGGTTCACGCAGCCCGCGCTGTTCGCGGTCGAGGTGGCGCTGTTCCGGCTGGTGGAGTCGTGGGGTGTGCGGCCGGAGTTCGTGGCCGGGCATTCCGTGGGTGAGATCACGGCCGCGCATGTGGCGGGTGTGCTGTCCCTGGAGGACGCGTGCACGCTGGTCGCGGCGCGTGCCCGGCTGATGCAGGACCTCCCGGCCGGCGGCGCCATGATCGCCGTACAGGCCACCGAGGAGGAGATCACCCCCAGGCTGACCGAGAACATCGCCCTGGCGGCGGTGAACGGTCCGGACGCGATGGTGATCGCCGGCGTCGAGTCCGAAGTCTCCGCCCTGGCACAGGAGTTCGCCGCACAGGGCCGCAAGACGCAGCGCCTGTCGGTGAGCCACGCCTTCCACTCGCCGCTGATGGAGCCGATGCTCGACGCCTTCCGCGAGGTCGCGCAGACACTGACCTACACCGAACCGGCCATCCCGGTCGTCTCCAACGTGACCGGCGAAGTCGCCGACCCCGCCCTGCTGTGCTCCGCCGACTACTGGGTGCGCCACGTCCGCGGCACCGTCCGCTTCGCCGACGGCGTACGGGCCCTGACCGACGGGGGAGCGGACGCCTTCCTGGAACTGGGCCCCGGCGGCGTCCTCACCGCCCTGACCCGGCAGACCGTCGGGGACGAGGCGGACGTCGTGGCGGCGCCCGCCCTGCGCGCCCGGCGCGACGAGCAGACCGCGCTGCTCACCGGGCTGGCCGAACTGCACGTCGCGGGCGTCCGCGTCGACTGGGCCGCCTGGTTCGAGGGGACCGGCGCCCGCCGCACCGACGTGCCCACCTACGCCTGGCAGCACCGCGCCTACTGGCCGCGGCCCCTCGCCTTCGCGGCGGACGTGGCCGGCGCCGGGCTCACCCCCGCCGAGCACCCGCTGCTCGGCGCGGCGGTGTCGCTGGCCGGCTCCAGCGGCGTCCTGCTCACCGGGCGGGTGTCCCTGCGCACCCACCCCTGGCTCACCGACCACACCATGGGCGGCATGGTCCTCTTCCCGGCGACCGGCTTCCTCGAACTGGCCGTACGCGCCGGCGACCAGGTGGGCTGCGGCCGGGTTCAGGAACTCACCCTCACCACGCCGCTGGTGCTCGACGCCGGCGGGGTCGCGCTCCAAGTGCGGGTCGGTGCCCCCGAAGCGTCCGGCGGCCGCGAACTCGGCATCCACTCCCGGCCCGCCGGCGCCCCCGACGGGCCGTGGACCCAGCACGCCACCGGTGTCCTCGTACCCGACGAGCGGCAGATCGAGTTCGACGCCGCCCAGTGGCCGCCGCAGGGCGCCGAACCCCTCGACCTGACCGGCTTCTACGAGCGCACCGAGTACGGGCCCCTCTTCCAGGGCCTGCGCGCCGCCTGGGCCCGGGGCGAGGAGGTCTTCGCCGAACTGGAGCTGCCCGGCCGCGCGGACGACGCCGAACTGTTCGCCCTGCACCCGGCCCTGCTCACCGCCGCACTGCACGCCGTGGAGTTCGTGGAACTGAAGGACGCCGACCAGGGACTGCTGCCGTTCTCCTGGTCCGGGGTGTCCCTGCACGCCTCCGGCGCCGCCCGGCTGCGGGTACGCCTGGCCAAGGCCGGGGAGGACACCGTGTCCATCGCCGCCGTCGACCCCGCCGGCCGGCCCGTACTGTCGGTCGAGGCGCTGGCCCTGCGCCCGTCGTCCGCCGCCCGGCTGCTCGGGCCCGGCGCCGCCGACCGGCCCGCCGCACCGGCCACGCGTGCGACCCGCCCGGCCGCGACCGTCTCCACCGTGCCGGTCCGCGCCGCCGGCACGGCGTCCTTCCGCGACCGGCTGACCACCCTCGGCGCCGCCGAACAGGAACAGGCCCTGCACGACCTGGTCGTCACCTGCGCCGCGGAACTCCTCGGCCACCCCGACACCTCCGAGGTCGATCCCGAACGCGACTTCCTGGAACTGGGTTTCGACTCCCTCATCAGCATCGAACTGCGCCGCAGGCTCAGCGAGGCCACCGGTCTGCAACTGCCCGCCAGCATCGTCTACGACAGCGGCTCCCCGAACGGGCTCACCACCTGGCTGCTCACCGAACTGGGCGCGCAGGGCGGCGGCACGGTCCCCCGGGGCGGTGGCGCGGCCGGCGGTCCCGTCGAGAACGACTCGATGGAGCGGCTGTTCCTCGACGGCCTCGCCCAGGGCAAGACCCGGGAGGCGCAGCGCATGCTGGCCACCGTCGCCGCCCTGCGGCCCACCTTCGAGGCGACAGCCGAGCTGGAGGACCTGCCCTGGCCGGTGACGCTCGCCGAGGGTCCGGCCCCGTCGCGACTGGTCTGCGTCAGCGCGCCCACCGCCAACGGCGGTGTCCACCAGTACGCCCAGCTCTCCGCGCACTTCCGGGGCAGCCGCGACGTGGCCGCGCTGCCGCTGGTCGGCTTCGCCACCGGCGAGGCCCTGCCCGCCGGGCCCGAGGCCGCGGCCCGGGTGATCGCCGAGAGTGCCCTGCAGGCCGCCGACGGCGAACCGTTCGTCCTCGTCGGCCACTCCTCGGGCGGCTCCCTCGCCTACGCCGCGGCCGGCGTGCTGGAGAGCACCTGGGGCATCCGCCCCACCGCCGTCGTACTGCTGGACACCCTGAGCATCCAGCACAAGAACGACGAGGGCGTGGACTTCTCGGGCATGATGCGGTTCAACTTCACCGCCGTCGACGACTCGCCCGTACGGCTCACCAACTCCCGGCTGTCCGCGATGGGCCGCTGGATGGTGCTGCTCAACGCGCTCGACGTGCACCCCACCACCGCGCCCGTGCTGGAGATCAAGTGCACCCGCGCCCTCATCGAGGGCGTGCCCGCACCGGATGCCGAAAGCCTGCACGAGCCGCTGGTGCCGTCGGCGGCCGTACGACCCGTCGACGCCGACCACCTCTCACTGATCCGCGAGGACTCCGCGAAGGCCGCTGCCCTCATGGAGGAATGGCTGACAGCCCTGGAGGAATCGGCGGCCGCCGCCCGATAACCCACGACGACGAGGGAATTCACCAGTTCTCCGTCCCGGGCCGGGCGTGCGTGGTGCCCACCACCGCGTCCGGCCCCGCCTTTCTCTCCAGGCTCTAGGGAAACCCGCAGTCCGCGAGGGCCAGACTGGCCACCGGACCGGGTCGGGCCTACGACCCGGACCGGAAAGCCACCGGGCGCGCCCTGCGCGCACCGCGGGTTTCCGAACAGGGTCGGGGCGTGGAATCCGGAAATCGCCGCTCTCCGCGTTCTCCGGAATCTGAGTGAGAGGTGGGCACCTGATGTCGAACGAGGACAAGCTCCGCGCGTACCTCAAGCGGGCGATCGCCGACCTCCAGGAGGCCCGCCAGCAGCTCAGCGAGGCCGAGAACCGGGATCGCGAGCCCGTCGCCGTCGTCGCCATGGCCTGCCGCTACCCCGGCGGCGCCCGCTCGCCCGAGGAACTGTGGGAGCTGGCCCGGGACGGCGTGGACGCCATTTCCGCATTCCCCGGCAACCGCGGCTGGGACCTCGACCGTCTGTTCCACCCCGATCCCGCCCACCACGGCACCACCTACACCCGCGAGGGCGGCTTCCTGCACGAGGCCGGCGAGTTCGACCCGGCGTTCTTCGGGATCTCCCCGCGCGAGGCCCTCGCCATGGACCCGCAGCAGCGCCTCCTGCTGGAGACCTCGTGGGAAGCCCTGGAGCGCGCAGGGATCCTCCCCGACTCCCTCACCGGCAGCCCCACCGGCGTCTTCGTCGGCACCGGGCACGGCGACTACGACAGCGCCTCCCGCGGCCGCCAGGAGGAGGTCGCCGGACACCTCCTCACCGGCAACACGGTCGCCGTCGCCTCCGGCCGCCTGTCCTACACGTACGGCTTCGAGGGTCCCGCCGTCACCGTCGACACCGCCTGCTCCTCCTCCCTGGTCGCCCTCCACCTGGCCGTGCGCTCCCTGCGCCAGGGGGAGTGCTCCCTCGCCCTGGCCGGCGGCGCCACCGTCATGTCGACGCCGAAGATGTTCACCGAGTTCTCCCGGCAGCGCGGCCTGGCCGCCGACGGCCGCTGCAAGGCGTTCGCCGCCGCCGCCGACGGCACCGCCTGGTCCGAGGGCGTCGGCATGGTCCTGCTGGAGCGGCTCTCCGACGCCCGCCGCAACGGGCACCAGGTCCTCGCCGTGGTGCGCGGCTCCGCCCTCAACCAGGACGGCGCCTCCAACGGTCTCACCGCCCCCAACGGGCCCTCCCAGCAGCGCCTGATCCGTCAGGCCCTCATCGACGCCGGACTGTCCGCCGCCGAGATCGACGTCGTCGAGGCGCACGGCACCGGCACGACCCTGGGCGACCCGATCGAGGCCCAGGCGCTCCTGGCCACCTACGGTCAGGACCGTCCGGCGGAGCGGCCGCTGCTGCTCGGCTCGCTGAAGTCGAACATCGGCCACACCCAGGCCGCGTCCGGTGTCGGCGGCGTCATCAAAATGGTGCAGGCCATGCGGCACGGCACGCTGCCCAAGAGCCTCCACATCGACGCGCCCACCCCGCACGCCGACTGGGCCGACGGCGCCGTCGACCTGCTCACCGAGCACACCCCCTGGCCGGAGACCGGCCGGCCCCGCCGCGCCGCCGTGTCCTCGTTCGGCGTCAGCGGCACCAACGCCCACCTCGTGCTGGAGCAGGCCCCCGCCGTCCAGGCCACCGACACCGACACCGACACCGACACCGACACCGAGCCCACGTCCGGGACCGGCACCCCGGCGTGGTTGCCGTGGGTGGTGTCGGCGAAGTCGCGTGAGGCGGTGCGGGAGCAGGCGGCGCGGCTGGCGGTGTCGGTGCGCGGCGCGGACAC
>NZ_JBHXQZ010000164.1:0-7836 GCF_042717095.1 Streptomyces sp. NPDC058632
GGCTCGGGACGCGCGGCACCGCACCGCCGCCATCGTCGGCGCCGTCTTCCCGCGTTCCGCGGGGGTGGGCCCGGAAGTGCGCGGCCGTCAAGTTATCCACAACCTGTGGATAACTTTTCCGGATTCCGGGTTCCGGCTCCGACCCCGCGGCATGCCCGTCCCCACCGCTACGGCTCCTGCCGCCCCGGCGGGACGCCGCCCTGTACGCCGAGCTGCACCGGCAGGAGCGCCTCCTCCTGGACGAACCCGTCACCACCGCCTACCCGGTGGACGACTTCGGGAAGGCCCGCGCGGACGCGGCGACGGGACGCGTGGCCCACGCGGTGTCCGCGTTCTGGTCACCGCCGGCCGCCGGGGCCGTGCGCCCGTCCGCACCCCTGCCTTCGTTCTCGCCCTTGCCCTCGAGGTTCCCGCCTCCGGCCCGGAAGGTCCGCCGGTACGCGGACGGGGCCACCCCCAGCGCCGCCTGGAAGTGCTGGCGCAGCGACTGGGCGGTGCCGAACCCGGCGTCGCGGGCCACCTGGTCCACGGACAGGTCCGTGGACTCCAGCAGGTGCCGGGCCCGCTCCACCCGCTGCCGGGTCAGCCACTGCCCCGGACTGACCCCGGTCTCCTCACGGAAGCGGCGGGTGAAGGTGCGGACCGACATCGACTCCCGGGCGGCCATGTCGCGCAGCTGGATCGGCTCGTGCAGCCGGCCCAGCGCCCAGGCGCGGGCGCCCGTCGTGGACGCCTGCTGCTGATCGGGCACCGGCCGCTCGATGTACTGCGCCTGCCCGCCGTCGCGATGCGGCGGTACGACCGTACGACGGGCCACGTCGTTGGCCACGGCGGCACCATGGTCGCGGCGGACCATGTGCAGGCACAGGTCGATGCCGGCCGCGACCCCGGCCGAGGTCAGGATGTCGCCGTCGTCGATGAACAGCACGTCCGGATCGACGTCGATGTCCGGGAAGAGCCGCTGGAGCCGTGCGGCGTCCGCCCAGTGCGTGGTCGCGGGCCGGCCCTCGAGGTAACCGGCGGCGGCGAGGACGTACACGCCGGTGCAGATGGAGGCGAGCCGGGTGCCGGGGCGGACGAGGGCGAGGGCGGCGGCCAGTTCCGGGGTCAGCTCGCCCCGGTCGAAGACCGGGCCCAGCTCGTAGGAGGCCGGGACGACCACCGTGTCGGCGGTGGCCAGGGCCTCCGGGCCGTGAGGGACGTGGAGGGAGAAGTCGGCGTCGGTCTCGACCGGTCCGGGCGGCCGGACGGAGCAGGTGACGACCTCGTACAGCGGCCGCCCCCCGGCGTCGCGGGGGCGGCCGAAGATGCGGTGCGGGATGCCCAGCTCGAAGGGGAGCAGCCCGTCCAGGGCGAGGACGACGACGCGGTGCGGCTTGAGGACGTCGGCGCCGGAGGTGTGATCGGCCGGTTCCATGGCCCGATCCTAGCGAACGATGTCCTTCGGGCCACTCGATGTGAGGGCCCCGCGCACGGAAGCTCTATGGCGTGACCCAGACGAGCGAGACAGCCGACACCGTGGGGCAGCCGGACGCCGAGGAGCGGGACGGACCGCGGGTGGGCAGCGGGCGGAACCGCCCCGGCCCGCGCCGCCCCCGCATCCACCGCGCGTGGTTCGTCGCCGCCGTCACCTTCGTGACGATCATCGGCGCCGCCGCCTTCCGTTCGGTGCCGGGGCTGTTCATCGACCCGCTGAACGAGGAGTTCGGCTGGTCGCGCGGGACCATCGGCGCCGCGGTCTCCGTGAACCTCGCCCTGTACGGCCTCACCGCCCCCTTCGCGGCGGCGCTGATGGACCGCTACGGCATCCGGCGGGTCGTCGCGGTGGCCCTGACCGTGATCGCGCTCGGCTCGGGGCTCACGGTGTGGATGACGGAGCCCTGGCAGCTCATGCTGTGCTGGGGTCTGCTGGTGGGTCTCGGCTCCGGGTCGATGGCGCTGGCGTTCGCCGCGACCGTCACCAACCGGTGGTTCACCGAACGCCGCGGTCTGGTCACCGGCATTCTCACCGCCGCGTCCGCCTCCGGACAGCTGATCTTCCTGCCCGTGGTCTCCTGGATCGTCGCGACGCACGACTGGCGCCCGGCGGCCGTCACGGTGGCGCTCGCCGCGCTCGCGGTCGTCCCCTTCGTCTGGCTGCTGCTGCGCGACCACCCGGCCGACGTGGGCCAGAAGCCGTACGGGGCGCAGGAGTTCGTCCCCAAGCCCGAGCCCGTCCCCGGCGTCGCCCGCCGTACGCTCAAGGTCCTGTTCTCCGCGGTGCGCACCGGACCGTTCTGGCTGCTCGCCGGCTCCTTCGCGATCTGCGGCGCCTCGACCAACGGCCTGATCCAGACCCACTTCGTGCCCGCGTCCCACGACCACGGCATGCCGATCACCGCCGCCGCGTCCCTGCTGGCCGTCATCGGGATCTTCGACGTCGTCGGCACGGTGGCCTCCGGCTGGTTCACCGACCGCTTCGAGCCGCGCCGCCTGCTCGCCGTCTACTACGCCCTGCGCGGCATCTCCCTGCTCTTCCTGCCCATGCTCCTGGCGCCCGACGTCCATCCTCCGATGATCTTCTTCATCGTCTTCTACGGCCTCGACTGGGTCGCCACCGTCCCGCCCACCCTCGCCCTGTGCCGCGAGCACTACGGCGACGACAGCGCCATCGTCTTCGGCTGGGTGCTGGCCTCCCACCAGGTCGGCGCCGCCCTCGTCGCCTTCCTCGGCGGCGTCGCGCGCGACGTCTTCGGCTCCTACGACGTGGTCTGGTACGCCTCCGGCGCCCTGTGCGCGGCGGCGGCACTGATGGCGCTGGTGATCCGCAGGCGGCCGCGTACGCCGGGACCCGCCGTGGGCTGACGGGTGCCGGGCGCGGGGCGACCGATGCCCTGCCGGGCTTCCGAACCGATGGAGCGCCAGGAACGTCCGCGGAGACCCGAGTCGGCCGGCGGGCGGCCGGCCGGGTCGGTACCGGAGCCGGAGGCGGTGGTCGTCACTCGGGGATCCGGGAGACACCCGGTGCCCCGCGGCGGGTCAGTGCCTTGGCGATCCTCTCCGCGTCGATGGCCAGTTCCCGGAGGTTGCCGCTGATGGGATTGGTGAAGCCGGTGAAGTACAGGCCGGGGGCGTCCGGCGGGGTGCCGGCGCCGCGGGCGAGGGGTCTGCCCCGGTCGTCGAGGACGCCGAGGTGACCGACGAGTCCCTCCAGGGCGCGCACGTACCCGGTGGCCGCGATCACCGCGTCCGGGCCGGCGCGGTCGCCGTCGGCGAGGACGACCTCGCCGTCCTCGAACCCCTCGACGGCGGCCACGATCTCCACCGTGCCCTTGCGCACGGCGTCGACCAGGCCGACGTCCTGCACGGGGATGGCGCCTTCCAGCACCCTGCTGTAGAGGCCGCTGTCCGGGCGCGGCAGGCCCTGGGCCGAGAGGTCCGGCATCGTCATCCTGGCCTGTGCCCGGCACAGGCGGTCGACGAGCCCGACCGGCAGCCGGCGTACCAGGACGGCCGAGTGCTGGGCGGGCCAGCCCGCGGTGGAGCGGCGCACGATGTGCGGGACGGTGCGGACCGACAGCCGTACCCGGGAGGCGCCGCCCTCCACCAGGTCGACGGCTATCTCCGCGCCCGTGTTGCCGATGCCCGCGACGAGGACGTCCTGGCCGGCGAAGGGCTGCGCGTTGCGGTACTCGCAGGCGTGCAGGAACGTGCCGGTGTAGGTGTCCCGGCCGGGCCAGTCGGGCAGCCGGGGTGTGTGGTTGAAGCCCGTCGCGATCACGACCGCGGCGCCGGTCAGCTCGCGGCCCCCGGTGGCGTGCAGTAGCCAGCCGGTGCCGTCGGCGGTGCGCTCGACCCGGGAGACCTCGACCCCGGTGACGATCTCCAGGCGGTGGTGCTCGGCGTACTTCTCCAGGTACCGGACCATGTCGTCGCGGGCGACCCACCGTCCGAACCGCCGCGGTATCGGCAGACCGGGCAGCGCGGACAGACGCCGGGTGGTGTGCAGCCGCAGCCGGTCGTAGTGGCGCCGCCAGGACGCGCCCACGCGGTCGGACCGTTCCAGGACGACGGCCCGCACGCCCCGGGCGCGCAGCGCGTACGCGACGGCGAGCCCGCCGGGACCACCGCCGATGACGTAGACGGGACGGTCCTCCTGGTGCGGTGCCGTGAGGTTCGGGGGGGTGGTGGAATCGGCCATGAGCGCGAGCGTAATCTCACACATGCTTGATGGGTCTCGGTCAAGACCGGAATTGGTTGCGGATTGATCACGTCTGTGGGAGTCGGGGGCGGGATCGGTGACGCGGGACGCCCGGATGTGAAGGGGCACCGTGCGTGATGCGCCCCGGCCCGCTGAGCGGTGACGCACCGTCGGACGCTGTCGGAGGCGGCTCGCGCCATGGGGGGACCGTGCCGCGGACCGGGCTCGGGCGGTGGTGGCGGGAGAGCCGGCGGGGCAAGGACCGTGGAGCCGTGGGGCCGGCAGCCCGAACCGCCCCGCCTCGCGCCGCCGTTGCCGCTCCCTCACGGCCAGAGGAGTTCCCTGGCCCACCCCTCCCGTGGTGACTCCGGGGACCGGCGGTAGCGCAGACGGGTGTGACGGCGCAGGGAGTCGCCCTGGAAGAACTCCACCTCGTCCGGGCGCAGGTGGTACAGGGTCCAGGACGGAGCCGGGGTGTCCGGCTCCCGCCGGGCCAGCTCCCAGGCGGTCTGCGAGGCGCGGGCCAGCTCCTCGGGGGAGCCGAGGACCTCGCTCTGGCGGCCGGTGAGCGCGGCGGCCAGCGCCCCGGCCGAGCGGGCGCCCAGATCGGCGCGCGCCTCCTCGGCCGGGGCGGTGACGACGGGCCCGCGGACCCGGACCTGGCGGCCCAGTACCGGCCAGTAGAAGGCCAGCGCCGCGTACGGACGGGCGGCGAGGTGGCCGCCCTTGCGGCTGTGGGCGTGGGTCGCGAAGGACCAGCCGTCCGCGTCCGCGCCGTGCAGCACCACGATCCGTACGTCGGGCAGCCCTTCCGCGTCCGCCGTGGCAAGCGACATGGTGTGCGGTTCGGGCTGGCCGGCCGCCACCGCCTCGGCGAACCACCGTGTGAACAGCGGCAGCGGCTCGGCGGGGGCGGCGGCCGGGTCGAGCACCGGAAGGTCGGTGACCTCCGGGTCCCACACCCGAAGTGACCTCAGCAACTCGTGAAGATCGGTTCCCATACCCCGATTGTTCCTGCCCCTCGCGTCGTCGTACCGCCGTGCGGACCGTCGTTCGGATCCGCCCTCACACGGATCCGAGGTCGGACGACACCCAGCGCTCGGGCCGCATGCGCACGACGACCTGCTCGCCGTGGTCCTTCCAGGCGAAGGCGACATAGCCCTCGACCTTGTCGGCCGGGAGATAGCGGGAGGCGAGCTCCCGGAGCTGCTCGACGGTCGCCGGGGTGGTTTCGACGACCGGCCCTTCGACCGAGACGTAGCGGATGGTGGGGTCGAGGCGGTCGACCATGAGGGAGAACCGGCCCGCCGCACCGATCAGCCGGTTCTTGCGGGAGTCCAGCCCCGTCATGATCCATACGTCTCCGCCGGGCGCGTACTGGTACCAGATCGGCACGGTGAGGGGCGCGCGCCCCGCTCCCGAGTCGACGGCGATCGCGGCGACATGGGGCTCGGCCAGGAACTGTTCGCGCTCTTCTCGGGTCAGGGCCATTGCGGGTTCCTCCTGCGACGTATGCGGCGTGCGGGCTGCTGTGGCTGCTGGTGGGGTGTCGCTCGGGCATGCGCTCGCGCGGACCTGCCTGCCTGCCTGCCTGCGGGCGGGCCGGGCCGGGCGGGCGAGTCGTCGGCCGGTTTACGGAATGCTCAACGGGAGCGCGCGCGGGCGTGTTCCCTTTTCGCCGATATGGACCCTTCGCCTCCGCTCGTGTCGCCGCCGCGGGCGAGGGCGTCGGGCACGGTGCCGGCGCTCGGCTGCCACGGCTGCCGTGGCTGTCACGCCCCCCGGTGTCCTCGCCGGTCAAGCCGCCTGTCGTGCGGCGCGGTTGGAGGCGGGCGCGGGGGAGGGCGGTGTGCGTGGCCCCGGTGGGCGTGGCGCCCCCGGCCGAGCGGCCGAAAACGCGACAGGCGGTGGTCCACCGGAGTGGACCACCGCCTGCCGGACAGGACGTGGGGCGACTGAGGGATGAGGGGAAGGGGCTCCGGGTGCCTCGCTCATTTGGTCGGCTTCTTGCCGGTGACGCCCAGATGCACCAACAGGGCGAGATTGGGCTTGAGTTCCGCCTGTTTCACACCCCAGGAGGTGAAACCCTTCTGGTGCGAGGCGGCGGCCGCGAGCATGGTGACCAGGGAACCGGCCATCGCGGCGGGGTTCACGTCCTTGTCGACCCGCCCCTTGGCCTGCAACTCGGCGACGGCGTCCGCCAGGGAGCTGTTCACCGAGTTGAGGATCTTCATGCGGATCTTGTAGAAGCGTTTGTCGCCCTCGGCGGCACCGAGATCGACGACACGCAGGATCGCGTCGTTGCGCTTCCAGAAGTCCAGGAACCCGTCCACGAGTTCCTGCGCGGTCTGCCAGCCGGCCTTGCCGACCCAGGAGCGGCCCTCGATCAGTTCCGTCAACTCGGAGCCCTCGGAGGCCATGTGCTCCGCGATTTCCAGGACGGCGCCCTCGACGTCGGGGAAGTACTGATAGAAGGTCGCGGGCGAAGTCCCCGCCTTCCGGGCGACATCGATGACTTTGACATCCCGGTAGGGGGAGGAGCTGAGCATCTCGCTGAGGCAGTCGAGCAGCTTCTGCCGGGTCGCCTGCCCTCGCCGGCCGGCCACGCGGCCGTCGACGGTACGCACTTGTCCTGTCATGACGTCAGCTTACCGAGGGGTGAGAGGAGCGCGATTCGGCCGACTGCAAATGGGGTGTGAGGGGCGGCCGCGCAGGGTGTGCCTGGTCTGCGCGGTGCGTGCGGCACCGCTACGTTGACGGCATGGCCGAAAACAGGGCATCGGAGTACACAGAGGGCACCCCGTGCTGGGTGGACGCGCAGCTTCCCGATGTGGAGGCGGGCAAGCGGTTCTACGGCGAACTCTTCGAGTGGACGTTCGAAGACCAGCCGGAGCAGCCCGAGTGGCCCTCACCCGCCACGCGCCCCGCACAGCCCGTGCGGCCCTCGCCGCCCCTGGGGACCGTGCGGGCCCTGCTCGGCGGCAAGCCGGTGGCGTCCCTCGCGCACAAGACGGACGGCCGGCTCCCCACCGTATGGACGGTGTCCTTCGCGACCCCGGACGCCGAAGCGTTGTGCCGGCGGATTCTCGCGGCGGGCGGACAGCTCGTCTCGGCGCCGCGCGCGGTCGGCGGACTCGGCGTCACCGCACTCGTCACGGACCCCGAGGGCGCCGTCTTCTCCCTGTGGCAGGCCGGCGAACGACCCGGCTTCGGCCGCCGGCACGAGCGGGGTGCCTTCGCCTGGGCCGAGCTCTACACCCGGAACACCGAGGCGGCCAACACCTTCTACGGTTCCCTCTTCCATGACGCCCTGTTCGGGAAGGGGACCGAGCCCGACTTCGGCCGCGCCCCGGTCTCCGACGTCTTCCCGGCCGAGATGCCGCCCCATTTCCTCGTGCACTTCGCCGTCGAGGACCCCGAGGCCGCCATGGCGGCCGTGACCCGCCTCGGCGGCCGCGTCCAGGTGCCGCCCTTCGGGACGTCGTACGGCACGGTGGCCGTGGTCACCGACAACCAGGGCGCCTCCTTCGCCCTGCTGTCCCGCTGAGCGGGCCCCGGCGCGTCCTCGTCCGGGAAACGCCCGCACTGCCCGGCCCGCCCCGCTGAAGGCCGCCCCTTACAGCGCCGCTCAAGGACGGCCCGGGCGCGCCCGCGAG
>NZ_JBHXQZ010000165.1:0-7561 GCF_042717095.1 Streptomyces sp. NPDC058632
ACAGCGCCACCTCGACCGCGAACAGCGCGGGCTGCGTGAACCCGGTGGTGTCGAGGAGTTCCGCCTCGGGCGTACCCTCCTCCGCGAACAGCACCGTGCGCAGGGGCACGTCCGAGCCGGTGTCCAGCCGGGCCAGGACGGCGTCCAGGGCTTCGGCGAACACCGGGAAGGCGGCGTACAGTTCGCGGCCCATGCCGGCCCGCTGCGAGCCCTGGCCGGAGAACAGGACGGCGGAGGTGCGGTACGCGGCGCGGCCGCGGGCCACCTCGAGGGGTTCCCCGCCGGGTGCGGCGAGGAGGACGGCGCGGTGGTCGAGCAGGGCCCGGCCGGTGGTCAGGGAGTGGCCCACGTCCAGCGGGGAGGCGTCGGCCAGGGCCGAGATACGTGCCACCTGGGAGTCCAGCGCCTCCTCGGACTTCGCGGAGACGGGCCACGGGACGACCGTGGGGGTCGGGGCGGGGGCGGCCGCGGAGCCGGTCGGCTCGGGCGCCGCCTCGGGTTCGGGTGCCTGCTCGATGATCGTGTGCGCGTTGGTGCCGCTGATACCGAAGGACGAGATGCCCGCACGCCACGGCCTGCCGGTCTCCGGCCAGGGGGCCGGCTCCATGAGCAGCCGTACCGCGCCGGCCTCCCAGTCGACGTGCGTGGAGGGCTTGTCCACGTGGAGGGTCTTCGGCAGCACGGCGTGCCGCATCGCCATGACCGTCTTGATGATGCCGGCCACGCCGGCGGCGGCCTGGGTGTGGCCGATGTTCGACTTGATGGAACCGAGCAGCAGCGGACGCTCCGGATCGCGGTCGCGGCCATAGGTGGCCAGCAGGGCCTGCGCCTCGATCGGGTCGCCCAGCGGGGTGCCGGTGCCGTGGCCCTCGACGGCGTCGATGTCGGCGGGCGTGAGGCCGGCGCTCGCCAGGGCCTGACGGATGACGCGCTGCTGCGAGGGGCCGTTGGGCGCGGTCAGGCCGTTGGAGGCGCCGTCCTGGTTGATGGCCGAACCGCGGACCACGGCCAGCACCTCGTGCCCGTTGCGACGGGCGTCGGAGAGCCGTTCCACGACGATCAGGCCCACGCCCTCGGACCAGCCGGTGCCGTCGGCGGCGTCCGCGTACGCCTTGCAGTGGCCGTCGGTCGCGAGGCCGTTCTGCAGGGTGAAGCCGGAGAAGCCGGACGGGGTGCTCATGAGCGTGACGCCGCCCGCGACGGCGAGGTCGCACTCGCCGGCCCGCAGCGCCTGGAGCGCCCAGTGCAGGGCGACCAGGGAGGAGGAGCAGGCGGTGTCCACGGTGACCGCCGGACCCTCCAGGCCGAAGGTGTAGGCGAGCCGTCCGGAGACCACGCTGGCGGCGAGTCCGGTACCGGCGTGGCCCTCCAGGTCCTCGCGGGAGTTCATGACGAGGGTGGAGTAGTCCTGGCCGTTGGTGCCGACGAACACACCGGTGCGGCTGCCGCGCAGTCCGTCGGCGTCGATGCCGGCGCGTTCGAAGGCCTCCCAGGTGGTCTCGAGGAGCAGGCGCTGCTGCGGATCCATGGCGATCGCCTCGCGCGGGGAGATCCCGAAGAAGCCCGCGTCGAACTCGGCGGCGCCGTCGACGAACCCGCCCCTGAGGGTGGCGCTGCGGCCGCGGCCGTCCGCACCGCCGGTCGCCAGGGTGGCGAGGTCCCAGCCCCGGTCCTCGGGGAAGGCCTCGATGCCGTCGCGGCCCTCGCTGAGCATCCGCCACAGGTCCTGCGGGGAGCGCACGCCTCCGGGCAGGCGGCAGGCCATGCCGACGATGACCACCGGGTCCTCGGACAGGCCGGCGGCGGTCACCCGGTCGGACCCCGCCGTGTCCTGTTCGCCGAGGATCTCGTCGACCAGGTGCTCGGCCAGGGCTTGGGCGGTCGGGAAGTCGTAGACCGTGGTGGCGGGCAGGCGCAGGCCGGTGGCCAGGGCGAGCCGGTTGGGCAGTTCGATCGCGGTCAGCGAGTCGAAGCCCAGGTCGCGGAAGTTGCGGTCCGGGGCGACGGCCTCCGGCCCCCGGTGACCGAGGACGGCCGCGGCGTGGGTCCGCACCAGGTCGCCGAGGAGCACGGTGCGGTCGGCGGTGGGCAGCTGTCGCAGCCGCGCGGCGAGCCCGGAGGCGGCCGTCTCGGTCCGCTGCCGCGTGGCCGCCGCGTCGGCCAACGCCTGCCGGGCGTCCGGCAGGTCGCGCAGCAGGGCGCTGCCGCGGATGCCGATGAGGGTGTCCAGGACCTGCGGCTGACGCGGGTCGAACACCACGGGTGTCGGCTCGGGCCGGGTCACGGCCTGCCGCAGGGCGGCGAGCGCGAGGTCCGGGTGCACGGCCGGGTGACCGGCGGTGCGGGCCGGACGCGCGAAGGCGCTACCGGCGCCGGTACCGGTGGTGGCGGCACCGGTGTCCGTGCCCGGTTCTTCGTCGGTCCAGGCGCCCCAGGCGATGGACGTCGCGGGCAGGCCCTCGCCCCGGCGGCGGCGCGCGAGCGCGTCGAGGACGGCGGTGGCGGCGGCGAGGCCGGCCCGGCCCGCGGTGCCGATCGTGCCGGCGACCGAGGAGCAGAGCACGAACGCCGCCAGGCCCAGGTCCCGGGTCAGTTCGTCCAGGTGGACGGCGGGTGCGGTGCGGGCTCGGTGCAGTGCGGCGAACCGCTCCGGCGTGAGGTCGTCGAGCACTCCGTCGTCGACGATGCCGGCGGCGTGCACCACACCGGTCAGCGGGGTGTCGTCGGGGATGCCGGCGAGGACGGCGGCGAGGGCGTCGCGGTCGGCGGCGTCGCAGGCGGCGATCGTCACCTCGGCGCCGAGGCCGCGCAGTTCGGCGGCGAGGCCGGCGGCGCCGGGCGCGTCCGGGCCGCGCCGGCTGACCAGCACCAGGCGGGCGGTTCCGGCGGCGGCCAGCCAGCGCGCCACGTGGGCGCCGCGGCCTCCGGTGCCTCCGGTGACCAGGACGGTGCCGCTCGGCTCCCAGCCCGCGTCGGGGGCTGCCTCCGGGGTGGGCACGAGCCGGCGGCCGAAGACGGCCGAGTCGCGGACGGCCACCTGGTCCTCGCCGTCGTGTCCGGCGAGGACGGCGGCGAACCGCCGCGCGGCACGGTCGTCCAGGGCGGCGGGCAGGTCGATCAACCCGCCCCACCGGACGGGGAGTTCCAGTGCCGCGACCCGGCCGAGGCCCCACACCGCCGCCTGGCCGGGAGCGGTGAGCTGCTCCGTGCCGGCGACCGCGACGGCGCCGCGCGTCACGCACCACAGGGGCGCGGTGATCTCGGCGTCCAGCAGAGCCTGGAGCAGAACCGCCGTCGGGACGGCCGGGGACTCGACGGCGTCCGTGAGCGCGAGCAGGGACAGCACTCCGGTGAGCGCGGTGCCCTCGGACAGCAGGCCGCGCAGCCGCCCGGCGAGCGCGTCGCGGTCGTCGGTGCCGACGGTGAGCGGCACGACGTCGGCGCCCACGGCCGCCAGGACGGCGGCCGCCCACTCGTCGTCGGCGAGCGCCTCGGGGACGACGGCCAGCCAGGTGCCGTCGGCGGCGGGCGCGGAGGAGGGCAGCGACAGCGGCTTCCACACCTCGTGGTGCCTGATCCCGTCGACCATCGCCTGGTCGCGCTGCCTGCGCCGCCAGGTGGACAACGCGGGCAGGACCGCGCCCAGCGCGTCGGTGTCGACCGCCAGATCGGCGGCGAGTGTCGTCAGGTCCTCGCCCTCGACGGCCGTCCAGAACGCCGCGTCCAGGGGGTCCGCTCCGGTTCCGCCCGTCGTGGAGCGCTGGGCGTCGGGCCAGTAGCGGGCCCGCTGGAAGGCGTAGGTCGGCAGTTCGGTGCGGCGGGCACCGGTGCCGTCGAAGTACGGCCGCCAGTCGACGCGCACGCCGGACACGTGGAGCCGGGCCAGCGACGTGAGCAGCGCGGTCTCCTCGGACCGGTCCTTGCGCAGGGCGGGGACGGCGACCGGGTCGGCCTCGGCGTCGACGCGTCGGCGGGTGAGCGCGGTCAGTACGCCGTCGGGGCCGATCTCGAGGAAGGCGTTCGCCCCGGCACCGGTGAGTGCCCCGACGCCGTCGGCGAAGCGGACGGTGCCGCGCACGTGGCGCACCCAGTAGTCGGCGGAGCGCAGCAGGTCCGGGTCGGCGATCTCACCGGTCACGTTCGACACGACGGGAATGCGCGGTTCGGCGTACGTCAGTGTCTGCGCGACCTCGCGGAAGGCGTCGAGCATCGGCTCCATCAGCGGCGAGTGGAAGGCATGGCTCACCGACAGACGCTGCGTCTTGCGGCCCTTCGCGGCGAACTCGTCGCCCAGCGCGACCACTTCGCCCTCGGCGCCGGACACGACGACGGAGTCGGGACCGTTGACCGCCGCCAGGGCGATCCCGTCCGTGAGGCGCGGGGTGATCTCCTCCTCGGTGGCCTCGATCGCCATCATGGCGCCGCCGGCCGGGAGGTCCTGCATCAGCCGGGCACGCGCCGCGACCAGCGTGCACGCGTCCTCCAGGGACAGCACACCCGCCACATGCGCGGCCGCGATCTCGCCGACGGAATGCCCGGCCACGAACTCCGGCCGCACACCCCACGACTCCACCAGCCGGAACAGCGCCACCTCGACCGCGAACAGCGCGGGCTGCGTGAACCCGGTGGTGTCGAGGAGTTCCGCCTCGGGCGTACCCTCCTCCGCGAACAGCACCTCCCGCAGCGGGTGTTCCAGCTCGGCATCGAGATGGTTCAGTACGGCGTCCAGCGCCTCGGCGAACACCGGGAACCGGGCATACAGCTCACGGCCCGTACCCGCCCGCTGCGAGCCCTGACCGGAGAACAGCACGGCCAGCGACCGCTCCACGGCACGACCGCGCGCCACCTCGACGGGCTGTTCGCCCTCCCCGCCGGCGAGGAACACCGTGCGGTACTCGAACAGCGACCGCCCCGACGCCAGCGAGAGACCCACGTCCAGCGCGGACGCGGTGTCGAGGGAGGTGATCCGGTCCAGTTGACCTTCCAGGGCCTCCTCGGACTTGGCCGACACCGGCCACGGCACGACCTCGGGGACGACCCCGGGCTTCACGGTCGGCGTGACCGGCTCGGTCTCCGGGGCCTGCTCGATGATGGTGTGTGCGTTGGTGCCGCTGATGCCGAAGGACGACACGCCGGCACGGCGCGGGCGGCCGGTGTCCGGCCAGTCGACGGTCTCGGTGAGCAGGCGCACCTCGCCCTCGGTCCAGTCCACGTGGGTCGACGGCGCGTCGATGTGCAGGGACTTGGGCAGGACGCCGTGGCGGAGTGCCATGACGGTCTTGATGACGCCGGCGACACCGGCGGCGGCCTGGGCGTGCCCGATGTTCGACTTGATGGAGCCGAGCAGCAGCGGCCGGTCGGCGGGCCGGTCCTGGCCGTAGGTGGCGAGCAGGGCCTGCGCCTCGATCGGGTCGCCCAGGGTCGTGCCCGTGCCGTGCGCCTCGACGGCGTCCACGTCGGCGGGGGTGAGTCCGGCGCCGGCCAGGGCCTGCCGGATGACGCGCTGCTGTGAGGGCCCGTTGGGGGCGGTGAGGCCGTTGGAGGCGCCGTCCTGGTTGACGGCGGAGCCGCGCAGCACGGCGAGTACCGGGTGGCCGTTGCGGCGGGCGTCCGACAGGCGCTCGACGAGGAGCATGCCGACGCCCTCGGACCAGCCGGTGCCGTTGGCGGCGTCGGCGAAGGCCTTGCAGCGGCCGTCGGGGGCGAGGCCGCCCTGCCGGGTGAACCCGGCGTATCCCATGGCGGTCGACATCACGGTGACGCCGCCCGCGAGGGCGAGGCTGCACTCGCCGGAGCGCAGTGCGTGGGCCGCCCAGTGCAGGGCGACCAGGGAGGAGGAGCAGGCGGTGTCGACGGTGACCGCCGGGCCCTCCAGGCCGAAGGTGTAGGACAGTCGGCCGGAGATGACGCTGGTGGCGAGGCCGGTCGGCGCGTGGCCCTCGGCGTCCTCGCGGGAGTTCATGACCAGGGTGGTGTAGTCCTGGCCGCTGGTGCCGACGAAGACTCCGGTCTGGCTGCCGCGCACGGTCGCCGGGTCGATGCCGGCGCGTTCGAAGGCTTCCCACGAGGTTTCCAGCAGCAGCCGCTGCTGCGGGTCCATGGCGAGGGCCTCGCGCGGGGAGATGCCGAAGAAGCCGGCGTCGAAGTCGGCGACGTCGTAGAGGAAGCCGCCCTCGGAGGTGGCGCTGCGGCCGTGGCCGCCTTGGCCGCCGCGCATGAGGGTGTCCAGGTCCCAGCCGCGGTCGGTCGGGAAGGCGGAGATGCCCTCGCGGCCCTCGGCGACGAGCCGCCACAGTTCCTCGGGCGAGTTGACGCCGCCGGGCATCCGGCAGGCCATGCCGACGATGACCACCGGGTCGTCGGCCGTCGCCGGCGGGACGGTGCCGGTGGCCGCGGGGGTGCCGGCGACCCGCTCCTCGTCGAGGAGGGCGGCCACCAGGCGTTCGGCGAGCACGGTGGGCGTCGGGTAGTCGAAGACCAGGGTCGCCGGGAGCCGCAGGCCGGTGGCGGTGGTGAGGCGGTTGCGCAGTTCGACCGCGGTGAGCGAGTCGAAGCCGAGGTCGTGGAAGTCCCGGTCGGCCTCGACGGCCTTGGGCGAGGAGTGACCGAGCACTGCGGCGGCCTCGCCTCGGACCAGGGTGAGCAGGAAGCGGACGCGCTCCTCCTCCCGCGTCTCCAGCAGTTGCCGGGTGAGGTCGGCGGCGACGCGGGCGCCGCCGACGGCGGTGGCGGCCGAACGCCGGGTGCCGCGCACCAGGTTGCGCAGCAGCGGAGGCACCTCACCGGGCATCCGCGTGTTGCCGGAGGCGCCGATGGGCACGAGGTACGGCTCGTCGGAGACCGTGGCGGCGTCCCAGAGCGCGAGGCCCTGTTCGACGGTGAGGGGCGGCGCGGCCGAGGCGGCCATCCTCCGGGCGCCGGAGTCGGAGAGGGCGCCGGTCATGCCGCCGTCCTGGACCCAGGCGCCCCAGGCCAGGGAGAGGGCGGGCAGGCCGGAGGCGGCCCGCTGCTGGGCGAGCGCGTCCAGGAAGACGTTCGCCGCCGCGTAGTTGCCCTGACCGGCGCTGCCCATCACACCGGACACCGACGAGAACATGACGAACGCGGCCAGGTCCAGGTCCCGGGTCAGCTCGTGCAGGTGCCAGGCGGCGTCGACCTTGGGCCGCAGCACGTCCGAGACCCGCTCCGCCGACAGGGACGTCACCACACCGTCGTCGAGGACGCCCGCCGCGTGCACGACCGCCGTCAGCGGGTGCGCCGCGTCGATGCCGGCGAGCAGCGCCTCGGCCGCCTCGCGGTCGGCCATGTCGCAGGCGGCGATGTCCACGACCGCTCCGGAGGCGGCCAGTTCGTTCCGCAGCCCGGTGGCGCCCTCGGCCTCGATGCCCCGGCGGGACACCAGCAGGAGGCGGCGCGCGCCCCGCGCGGACACCAGGTGGCGGGCCAGTTCCCGGCCCAGGCCTCCCGTGCCGCCGGTGATCAGGACGGTGCCGTCCGGGTTCCAGCGCGGCGGCATCGTCAGCACGATCTTGCCGACGTGCCTGGCCCGGCTCATGAACCG
>NZ_JBHXQZ010000166.1:0-7416 GCF_042717095.1 Streptomyces sp. NPDC058632
CCGCACGCGCCCCGCGCCCCCTTCGGCCCTTGGACGGGTGAACGGGCGGACGGGTCAGGCGGCGCCGGCCTCCAGGAAGCGGGTCAGGGCCTCCACCACCATGCGGTGGTCCTGGAGTTGGGGAAGACCGGAGACCGTCACCGCGCCGATCACGCCCGTGCCCTCGAGGACGATCGGGAACGAACCGCCGTGTGCCGCGTACGTGTCGGGGTCGAGGCGCGACGACTCCTCGAACGTCGTGCCCTTGGCGCGGTGCCGGGCGCCCACCAGGTACGAGGCGCAGCCGTACCGCTCGACGACCCGCCGCTTGCGGGCGATCCAGGCGTCGTTGTCGGGGGTCGAACCGGGCAGCGCCGCGTGGAAGAGCTGCTGGCCGGTGCGGTGGATGTCGATGGCGACGGGGGCCTGCCGCTCCCGGGCCAGGCCGACGAGGAGGGAGCCCAGCGCCCAGGCGTCCTCGTGACCGAACCGGCGGAAGACCAGACGGCGTTCCTGCTCCTCCAGCTCTTCGACGGTGGGGGTCGGTTCGGGCTGCGTCACAGCGTCACCGTCACCTTCTCGTCGGCCGAACGGCGGGCCGCCTCCAGGACGTCCAGCGCGGCGGCGGCCTCCTGCGCGGTCACCGGGTTGGGGCCGCCCTCCAGGAGTGCCTTCGCCACGGCCGTGTAGTACGCGGGGTAGTCACCGGGCACGGTGGGCTCGGCACGTCCGCCGCCGGTCACCGGGGACTCCCCGGAACCGACGCGGCCCCACAGCTCCTCGGGCTCGGTGCCCCACCCGGCACCGGCGGCGGCACCGGCACCGGGTCGCAGGCCGTCGCGCAGGGCGGCCTCCTGGGGATCGAGACCGTGCTTGACGTACCCCGCCTCGGAGCCCAGGACGCGGAAACGCGGGCCGAGCTGGGCCGTGGTCGCGGAGACGTAGAGGTGCGAGCGGACGCCGCTCGCGTGCGTGAGCGCGAGGAACGTGTCGTCGTCCGTCCGCGCGCCGTCGCGGCGGATGTCCGTCTCGGCGTACACGGAGGTCACCGGACCGAAGAGGACCAGCGCCTGGTCGACGACATGGCTGCCCAGGTCGTAGAGCAGACCTCCGATGTCTGTGGGGTCGCCGGACTCCCGCCAGCCGCCCTTGAGCTCCGGCCGCCAGCGCTCGAAGCGGGACTCGAACCGGTACACGTCACCCAGCGCGCCCTCGGACACCAGCTTGCGCAGGGTGAGGAAGTCGTTGTCCCAGCGGCGGTTCTGGAAGACGGAGAGGAGCAGGCCGCGCTCCTCGGCGAGCGCCGCCAGCTCACGGGCCTCGGCGGCCGTACCGGCGACGGGCTTGTCGACGACGACCGGCAGGCCGGCCTTCAGGGCGGCGGTGGCGAGCGGCACGTGCGTCCTGTTCGGCGACGCGACGACGATCAGGTCCAGCTCGCCGGCGCGTTCGAAGAGCTCGTCCGGGGTGGCCGCGACACGGACGTCCGGGAATTCGGCACGGGCCTGCCGCTGCCGCTCGGGGTTCGAGGTGACCACCGTGTCGAGGGCGAGGCCCTCGGTCGCGGCGATCAGCGGGGCGTGGAACACGGAGCCCGCGAGGCCGTAGCCGACGAGGCCGACGCGAAGGGGAGTACCAGTCATGGTCCTACTTTCGCAACGGTGTTGCGAAAGTGCAAGCGCGGGAGAGAATGGGCGGGTGAACAGGACGAACGGCGAACCGGACGGTAGGAGCACGACGGCCGGTACGGGCGCGGCGGGCGGTACGGGCACGGCGGGCATGACGGGCATGACGGGCGGCGGGGTCAACCTGCTCGGCCTGCGCAGTCACAACACCGCCCTCGTGCTCGACCTGCTGCGGACCGCGGGAGCGGAGGGCATCAGCCGCCTCGAACTCGCCGAGCGGACCGGACTCACCCCGCAGGCGGTCAGCAAGATCACGGCCCGGCTGCGGGCGGACGGCCTCGCGGCGGACGGGGGACGCCGGGCGTCCACCGGAGGCAAGCCCCGGACGGTACTGCGCCTGGTGCCGGAGGCCGGGCACGCGGTGGGCGCGCACCTGGACCGGGACGAACTGCGGGCCGTCCTCGTCGACCTCGACGGGACGGTCGTGGGGGAGCGGAACACCCCCCTGGACCTGGGCGCGGGCGCGGAGGCGGTACTGACCCGGGTGGCGGGAGTCGTCGAGGAACTGCGGGACGG
The DNA here is from genome assembly GCF_042717095.1 of Streptomyces sp. NPDC058632. Lineage (NCBI taxonomy): Bacteria > Bacillati > Actinomycetota > Actinomycetes > Kitasatosporales > Streptomycetaceae > Streptomyces > Streptomyces sp. NPDC058632. The sequence goes on from NZ_JBHXQZ010000166.1 coordinate 2,181, forward strand.
GGCAGCCGTGCGCGGACGCCGCCGCCTCTCCCTCCTCGGTGCCGGGATCGCCCTGCCCGGACCGCTGGACCACACCCGGGGCGTGCTGCACCGGGTGACCGGGTTCCCCGAATGGGACGGGTATCCGCTGCGGGACGCGCTGTCGAAGCGACTGGGGGTGCCGGTCGTCGTCGACAAGGACACCAACGCGGCGACGCTGGGCCTGGCCGTCGGCGGCGAGGGCGGCTCCTTCGCCTATCTGCACCTCGGTACGGGGCTCGGAGCGGGACTGGTGATCGGCGGCAGCGTGCACCGGGGGCCACGGACCGGGGCGGGGGAGTTCGGCCACCAGGTCCTCCAGCTCGACGGGCCGCGCTGCGGCTGCGGTGACCGGGGCTGCATCGAGGCCCTGTGCCTGGACGCGGTGGCCAGGGGCGACACGGACGAGGCCGCACGGGTCCTGGGCGCCGGCGCGGCGAACCTGGTCGGTCTGCTGGACATCGACCGCGTCCTGCTCGGCGGCCGGATCGTCGAGGCGGCCCCGGAGACCTTCGTGCGAGGCGTGCGCGAGGTCCTGGAGGCCCGCGCCCGGCGCACCGGGGACACCCCCGTCCCGGTACGGATCGCCTCGGGCGCCGGGCGCGGCGGCGGGCAGCGGGTCGCCGAGGGGGCCGCCCAGTGCGTACTGGCCCCGGTGTTCGGACGGAGGGACGGATAGGGACGGATGGGGACGGACAGAGGCGGGCAGGGGCGGGCAGGGGCGGTCGGCGGGCTCCGCCGAGTGGGGGGAACCGTGCCGCCGTGCGGGGGTGTTCGCAGGCGTCGCCGTGGTGTCCGCCGGCCGAACGGCAAGGCCACATGGCATGCGACTCTGCACGCCCGCGTCCCTCTTCCTGGCGGCGGTGGCCGCGGTCCTTCCCGGCGCGGCCCCGGCCCACGCGGAAGCGCCGCCGCCCGCCTGCGCCACCGGGGGCGAGTCCGACTTCCCGCTGACCACCCGTATCCACGGCGGCCCCGACTCCTACCGGGCCGGGGGCGGCTTCGGCACCTGGTACCTCGAGCTCACCAACACCACCGGCCGTTCCTGCGCCGGCATCCACCCGGTCGTCGTGCTCGTCGACGACAAGCGGGCGCTGCGGGCCTCGCAGCCGGTGCTGGAGTTCTACACGGCAGGCCGGGAACTGCCGCACACCGTCCGCTTCGAGACCACCGACGAGGACGAACTCGTCGGTGCCCTCGCCGACGACGACGCGGGCTTCGGAGGGTTCACCGTCGAGGCCGGCCGGTCCCTCACCGTGAAGCTGCGCCTCGCCCTCACGTCCGACGCCGTGGCGGGCGAGGTCGTCGCCACGGCCGCCGTCGTCCAGCGGCACGAGGACGACGGCGACTGGGTCGGACAGTCGGACGAGTACCGGTTCCGCATCGGGACGGGTGCCACGACAGGCACCGGGACGGAGTCCGGACCGGAAGCCGGCGACGCCGGCCCCGACGGCGCGGACCCCGCCTCTCCCGGCCCCCGGGACAGTCGCGTCCCCCTCGCCCACGAACTCTCCGGCACCGGACTCGGAGGGCTGGACACGGCCCTGGCGGCGACCGCGCTGCTGCTGGCCGCCGGGAGCGCGGCCGTACTGCGGGGACGGCGGCGCCGCTGACGTCGCCTCAGACGAGGTCCACCAGGTCCGCGATCGAATCCACGATCCTGGTCGGCCGGTAGGGGTACTGGTCGATGTCGCCCTTCGCCGTCAGGCCCGTGAGGACGAGGAAGGTCGCCATCCCGGCTTCGAGCCCGGCCAGCACATCCGTGTCCATCCGGTCACCGATCATGGCGCTGGTCTCGGAGTGCGCCCCGATGACGTTGAGGCCGGTGCGCATCATCAGGGGATTCGGCTTGCCGACGAAGTACGGATCCTTCCCGGTGGCCTTGGTGATCAGCGCGGCCACGGAACCCGTCGCGGGCAGCGCGCCCTGGGGGGACGGCCCGGTGCTGTCCGGGTTGGTGGCGATGAACCGGGCTCCGTTGTCGATCAGACGGATGGCCTTCGTCAGAGCCTCGAACGAGTACGTGCGCGTCTCGCCCAGGATCACGAAATCGGGGTCGGCGTCGGTCATGATGTAGCCCGCCTCGTGCAGGGCTGTCGTCAGGCCGGCCTCGCCGATGACGTAGGCCGTGCCTCCGGGGTGCTGGGTGTCCAGGAACGTCGCCGTGGCCAGGGCGGAGGTCCAGATGTTCTCGACCGGCACGTCGAGTCCGATCCGGTTCAGGCGGGCGTGCAGGTCCCGGGCCGTGTAGATCGAGTTGTTGGTGAGGACGAGGAACGGCCGCCCCGAGTCGCGCAGCTTCCTGATGAAGGCATCCGCACCGGGGACCGGCACGCCTTCGTGCATCAGCACCCCGTCCATGTCGGTGAGCCACGATTCGATGGGCTTGCGCTCTGTCATGGAAGGGGACTCCTACCGTTCGTGTACCGCTCGTGGGCCGGGGGATGACCTCATGCTATGCACAGCGGCCCACCTCCGATGTCACCCGTACGGAGCAGGCGCCGCGCCCTCGAGCGTGCGGCGCCCCGCCCGGCGGGGGAGGCTCCGGGTATCTGGAGGTTCACGATGGGTTCACTGCGAGTCGCTCTCTGTACCGGGATCCTGGCCGTCGCCGCGCTCACCCCGACCGCGTACGCGGCGGACGGCGGCACGGGTGTCTCGGTGACGCCGACGACCCCCGCGCCCGGCACCGACGTCACCCTCGAGGTGGCGGAGTGCGCCGAGCGGACGGCGGTCGCCGTGTCCTCGGCGTTCGTCTCCGAGGTCCGGCTCACCGTCGCCGACGGCGTGCTCGTCGGCGAGAGCCGGGTCCGCTCCACGCTCACCGCGGGGACGTACCCGGTGCTGGTCAACTGCGGCGAGCGGGCCCGCCAGGGCACGATCACGGTCGCACCCGCCCGCAACCGGCCCACCGAAACGGCCGAAACGGCCGAAACGACGGAAACGGCGGAAACGGGTAAGTCGGTCAAGCCGGTCAAGCCGGGGGTCGCCGAGCCGGTCGCGCCCGCTTCGCCCGTCGCCCCCGTCGACGCGGGCGGTGGCGGCACCGCCCCGCTGGCCGCCACCGGCACCGGCACCGGCACCGGCACCGGCACCGGCACCGGCACCGACTCCGGCGCCGCCTCCGGCGCCGACGAGGGTGGGATGGGCGCCGCGCAGGCGCCGGCCGGGCTGCTCCTCGCGGCAGCCGCGGCGGGAGCCGTCGTGCGTGGCCGTGTCCGGCGGAACCGCAGAGCAACGACCGGCTGAGGCGGCCGACGGTGTCCGATCACGAGGGGATACGCCCGGCCCCACACATACGTCCCGGGCGGATGTTCACCGGTGTGGTGTGGGCGGTGCTGCTGCTCGTGCTCTGGCTGTGCGGCCGGGAGACGACCGGCCTGCGCCCCGGCGGGGCCGGACCCTCCACCGGCGACATGGCGGCCGCCGGCCGGCCGCCCCAGGTGGACCTTCCGCCCGCGCACCGCCCGCTGGGCGAGGCGCAGCCGCGGCGTCTCGACATCCCCGGCCTGGACGTCCGGGCGCCGGTGGTCTCCCGCGGCCTGGACGAGCGGGGCGCCCTCGATCCGCCGCCGTTCGACCGGCCGGACGTGGTCGGCTGGTACGCGGGCGGGGTGACGCCCGGAGCGCCCGGCACCGCGCTGGTCGTGGGACACGTCGACACCGAGACCCGGCCCGCCGTGTTCTACAGGGTGAGCACCCTGCGGCCCGGCCAGAAGATCCGGGTGGTCCGCGAGGACGCCGGGGTCGCCGAGTTCACGGTCGAGGACATCCAGGTCATCGCCCGGGACGGGTTCGACGCCCAGCAGGCCTACGGGCCCCGCCGCTCCGGCCGGGCCGAACTGCGCATCGTCACCTGCGGCGGCACCTTCGACGCGGCCCGCGACCGCTACACGGCCAACGTGGTCGTCTACGCGTACCTGACCGGTACGACGGCCTGAGCGCCCCGCCCACCCGGCCCGGGGGCCGGCCCGGAGGCCGGCCGGTGCCACGCCCTTTCCGGTCGCGTTCCGTGATCGCCCCAGGTGACCCACCACAGTACGACGGCTGTAACAGCTCGCGGACAAGAACGGCTCGACCTCGTGACCGCCGCGGGACGTATGTCAGGATTGGGACCCGGAACACCTCGGACCACACGGAACAAGTGCACCCAAGGGGGGTTGGATGTACGGCAGCAAGGGGGTCGGGGCGTTCGCCGGGAGGCGGGCGTCGGCAGCGGTACTGGGGGCGGCGCTGCTGATGACGGCGTGTTCCTCCGGCGACGGGGGGGACGGCGGCTCGGACAAGGCGGCCGGCGCGGAGATCACGCAGCAGCCCAAGGACGCCAACCCCTTCTGGGTCAACCCGGAGGGGACCGCCGCGCAGCGGATGGCCTCTCTGGAGGAGGACGGGAAGGAGACGGAGGCCGAGCGGATCCGCAAGATAGCGGAGCAGCCCGTCGCCGAGTGGATCAGCCCGGAGAACCCGGAGGAGCAGGCCCGCGGCTTCACCGAGGCCGCCGACAGGGCGGGCCGCACCGCGCTGCTCGTCCTCTACAACATCCCGCACCGCGACTGCGGCCAGTACTCGCAGGGCGGTGCCGCCGACGGCAACGCCTACCGCGCCTTCGTCGACGGGGTGGCCAAGGGCATCGGGGACCGGGCGGCGACCGTGATCCTGGAGCCCGACGCGGTGCTCCACCTGGTCGACGGCTGCACGCCGGAGCAGTTCCACGAGGAGCGCTACGACGTCCTCGGCGGCGCGATCGCCGAGCTCAAGAGCCTGAAGAACACCACGGTGTACCTGGACGCGGGCAACGCCGGCTGGGGCAACCCCGACCAGATCCACGAGCCGCTCAAGCGGGCCGGCATCGACCGGGCCGACGGCTTCTCGGTGAACGTCTCCAACTACTACTCCACCGAGGACTCCATCGCCTACGGCAAGCAGCTCTCCGCCAAGGTCGGCGGCAAGCCCTTCGTCATCGACACCAGCCGCAACGGCAACGGCCCGTACACCGGGGGCGACCCGGACGAGCGCTGGTGCAACCCGCCCGGCCGCGCCCTCGGCGAGACGCCGACGACCAAGACCGCGGACCCGCTGGTGGACGCCTACCTGTGGGTGAAGCGGCCCGGCGAGTCGGACGGCGAGTGCAAGGGCGGCCCGAAGGCCGGCGAGTGGTGGGAGGACTACGCGGTGGACCTCGCCGAGGCCGGCGACTGAGCCCGCCCCACCCGCACAC
>NZ_JBHXQZ010000167.1:0-7346 GCF_042717095.1 Streptomyces sp. NPDC058632
GGTCCGGGTGGGCACCGGCCACCCGGACCGTCCCGGCTTTAGTTCACTACATTAAATAAGGGTGCTGAAAAGTCGCGCCGAGGTGGCTCCCGGCGGTATGTTGCAGGTCGGGCAGGGGTTCGGGAGGAGCAGCCACATGGCGGGGCGGAACGGGCGCACGGTACGCGACCTCAGGCGGGCCAACCGTACTGCCGTGTTGCAGCGGCTCTACTTCGACGGACCGCTCAGCCGTTTCGAACTCGGCCCGGCGACCGGGCTCAGCTCCGGCTCGGTGAGCAATGTCGTCGCCGACCTGGTCGGTGACGGCCTGGTGGAGGAGGCCGGCAGCGTCGATTCCGACGGCGGCCGTCCGCGCACCCTGCTCCGGGTGGCGCCGGTCAGCGGCCACATGATCGGCGTCGACGTCGGCGAGACCCGGGTCCGCGTCGAACTGTTCGATCTGACCCTCGCCGAACTCGCCCGCACCGAGCGCCCGCTGGAGCAGCAGCGCTACGAGGTCGACGTCATCGTCGACCACATCCGCGCCGGAATCACCGAGGTGCTCGCCGCCGCAGGTCTCGCCCCCGAGCGGCTGCTCGGTGTCGGCATAGGCGTCCCCGGCATCGTCGAGCACACCCCGGACCGGGGCGCCGTCGTGCACGGGCAGACCATCGGATGGGACGCCATCGAGCTGGAGTCCCTGCTCCGTGGCGGCTCGCCCCTGCCCGACAGCGTCCCCTACTTCATCGACAACGGAGCCAGGACCCTCGGCCAGGCCGAGATGTGGTTCGGGGCGGGACGCGGCGCGCGCAACGCCCTCGTCGTGCTCTTCGGCTCCGGCGTCGGTGCCTGCCTCGTCACCCCGGAGGCGGAGCACGGCCGCGCGGTCGAGTGGGGGCACCTGACCGTACGGGTCCGGGGACGGCGCTGCCGCTGCGGCGCGCTCGGCTGCCTGGAGGCCTACGCGGGCGCCGAGTCGCTGCTCGCCCGGTGGCGGGAGGAGGGCGGCCCGGTCCCCGAAGACGCCGACGAGGAGACGGCGCTGACCGCGATGCTCGCCGCCGCCTACCCTCCCGACGGCACCGCTGCCGACCCGGTCGCGCTCGGCGTGCTGGAGGAGACCGCCGAATACCTGGGCGCCGGCCTGTCCGACCTGATCAACCTCTTCCAGCCCGAGCGCATCCTCATGGGCGGCTGGGCCGGCCTCCAGCTCGGCTCCCGCTTCCTGCCGGCCGTCCGCAAACACGCCCTGTCGTACGCGCTGCGCCATCCCGCAGAGAACGTGACGATCGAGCTGGGCAGCCTCGGCCCCGACGCCGTCACCGTCGGCGCCGCGATTCTGCCGCTCGCCGACTTCTTCGCCCGCGGCGGACGTCGCCCCGACCCGGAGCAGGAGTCCCCGCCGCCCGCCTGGCGCAGAGCCCTGCGGGAACGGACGCCGCGCTGAGCGTTTCACCGGGTGCCGCGGCGGTACCCGGCGGGGCGCGCGTACGGACGTAGGCGCAGAAAAGATGGGAGCGTGCCGTGACCGACCACCGCCACGAAGGACCGGGAGAGAACGGCCAGGGCGTCCCCCGGGATTTGCCCGACCAGCAGGCGGGCGAGGGCGAGGACCCCTGGGAGGTCGCCCCGGGCGTCGACGAGGACGCGGCCGAGGACGATTCCGGTGAGCGTCGGCCCGACGTTCCCGACACGGACGAGGCCGGGACCGGCCGGCGGGGCGCGCCGCACTCGGCCTCCGCCGACCCGGACCAGCCGGTACCGGACGAGTCCTCCGCATAGCGCGCAAAGGGGAAGCCCCGACCGCGACGGGGGAATCACGGCCGGGGCGGCTCAATGGTGGGTACGGAAGGCGGTCGCCTCGCGGCGAAGGCTCCACAGGGCTTCAGCCGAACGATCGTCCCTGTGGGCGGAAGGTGTGGCCCGGGGACACTGTTCCTTCCGCACCCACGGTCTCTTCAACGGAGACCGGTCCCGGTGTGTTCCGGGTGTTCCGGCCCAATGCTCCGACTTTGCGGTGATGTGTGTCACTCGCCCGGCCTGCTCGTCGGCCCCTGCCGCCACGCGTTCCCGGGCGCGGCGCACCCGAGGGTCCGCCGGTCGAACTGCCCCGGCGCCCCGCGCGCGGACCCGCGCTTGTCCGGTTTGCGCTCTACGCTCGTATGCATGACCGAAAGCGTGAGCCCGTACATGGCCCATCCACGGATCACGGTGCTCGGTGTCCAGCCCGGTAAGCCGCCGTTCCGGATCGTGGAGATCGACGGAGAGGTGATCGGCGAGGCCAGGGCCATCACCGACGTGCTGCTGGTCGCCGCCGCGTTCGGGATCACCGTCCATGATCTCGACGACCCGGACGTGGTCCGCTGGGTCGGCGGGGGCAAGTACACCTGGACCCCGCACCGCTAGACGTCCGGACGTCGCGGCGGACGCCGGTTCCTGCGCCGGCGCCGCCGCCCGGGTCATGCCTGCGCCTTGGTCTTTGTCCTGGACTTCGTGTCGCCCCCCGCCCCGGTCCGGGCCCTGCCCTTCACCCAGCTCCGCAGCCTGCTCTGCGCCGTGCCCTTCGGCGTGCCCTTCGGTTCGGCGGCCGGCTTGGTCCTGCTCCTGGTCCTCCTCCTCGGCGCGGTCCCGGCCCTCGGCTTGCGCGCGTGCACGGCCCGGCTGAGCCGGCGCCCCAGCAGGAGGTAGCCGATCAGCGCCCCGCTGGTGTTCAGGATGACGTCGTCGATGTCGAAGGCGCGGCCGGTGATCAGCGCGCCCTGCGCGAACTCGACCAACAGCATCACGGTCCCGGTCAGCAGCAGCACCTGCACGAATCCGCGGGTGCGCGGCGCCAGTACCGGCGCGAGGACGCCGAAGGGCACGCCCAGCAGGAGGTTGCCGCCCACCTGGCGGACGGCGTCGCGCAGTGCGGGCTGGTCCAGATAGGCACGCAGGGAACGGCCGGGATGCAGATTGGTGTGGATCAGCGACTCGGAGGCGGGCGAGGGCTGCAGCGTGACCCGGGCCAGCGCCACCGCGAAGACGACCATGAACGCGAAGGCACAGAGCATCACCAGTAGCCGGATTGGCAGCGGGAGCGGACGCCGCTCGCTCCCGCTGCCGCGTCCGGCCGGGGCGCTGCCCTGCTTCCGGCGCCACCCGAAGCGCGGGCGTGAGGCTGTACGGGGCATTCCGTCCTCCGGTCGTCAACTGCTGTCATGGATGGGATAGGTCGGTTGCCCCCCCGGCGCCGTCTTTACGCCCGGCCGGTGCGGCCGCCCGCTTCCGCTCAGTCGCCGTAGGAGACGTCCACCTTCGTGAACCCCAGGGAGCGCAGCAGGCCTTCGAGCATCCCCGTGGTGTTGCTCTCGGCACGGCTGGTCAGTTCGCTCTCCTTCGCCGCGGCGCCGATGTGTCGCACCGCGAGCTTCTGCACGGCCTGTTCGCTGTTGGGATTGTCGGAGAAGAGGTCACCGAGACGGTCGAGCAGTCCGCGCTCCTTGGAGACGGCGTAGGAGCGCTCGGGGTCGAGCGCGGGAGTGCCGAGGCGGGCGTGCGGCAGCCGCAGGGTGGCGGACGTACGGTCCTCATTGACCCGTACGTCGTCCTTGCCGAGCCTGCCGAGGTCGACATAGGCGTCGACGGTGCCCGCGCCCACGTACAAGGTGCGGCTGCCGCGGATCGCGTCGGGCAGGAACCTGGTGTCCTTCTCCAGGTCCACCACGACCTGGAAGTTGCCGGTCGCGGCGTCGTACCGGCTGATGTCCTGGATGGACTCCAGCAGCGCGGGACCGGAGCGGTCGTGGGTCTCCGTGCCGAACAGGTCCTTCAGACCCGGCAGTACGCTCAGCCGGATCCCCGCGAAGAGCACGGCGAGTACCACCACCACCGCGGTGAGTACCTTCGCCCAGCCCGGCATGCGCCCGGGGAGGCGCCTGATGGGAGTCGTCATGGTGACGGCCCTCCTTCCTACCGACCAGATGCCCCTCACTTCACCGAACAAGCAGGGGAGTCGAGATGTGAAGAGCACCGCGGGAGCACGCGGGGGCGCACGGTGTGCCGGGAGGCCTCGAGGAATCGTCGGAACGATGATCGAAGAGGGCATCGGGCGGTGCCCCGCGGCAGCCGGACGGCGGCGCCGGGCCCGGCGCCAGTAGCATGAGCCTTCCGGCCGACATGATCATTCGAGGAGCCGACCCGTGCGAGACATCGCCGTGTTCAGCGGCAGTGCCCATCCGGAACTGGCGGCGGAGGTCTGTGCGCATCTCGGCGTGCCGCTCAGCCCTGTCCGGGCCAGCAGGTTCGCCAACGACTGTCTGGAGGTGCAGCTGCTGGCCAACTGTCGCGAGCGCGACGTCTTCCTGGTGCAGCCCCTGGTCAGACCGGTGCAGGAACACCTCGTGGAACTGCTCCTGATGTGCGACGCGGCCCGAGGTGCGTCCGCCTCCCGGATCACCGTCGTGATGCCGCACTACTCCTACGCCCGCTCCGACAAGAAGGACGCCCCGCGCATCTCCATGGGCGGACGACTGGTCGCGGACCTCCTGGTGGCGGCCGGGGCGAGCCGTGTCCTGGCAATGACCCTGCACGCGCCGCAGGTGCACGGATTCTTCTCGGTGCCCGTCGACCATCTGCACGCACTGCGTGAACTCGCTTCGCACTTCCGGCAGTACGACCTCAGCCGCACCACCGTCGTCTCACCCGACCTGGGCAACGCGAAGGAGGCGGCGGCGTTCGCCCGTCTCATCGGAGCGCAGGTCGCGGCCGGGGCGAAGCAGCGGTTCGCCGACGACCGGGTGCGGATCAGTTCCGTCATCGGCGAGGTCGCCGGGCGGGACGTCATCGTCCTGGACGACGAGATCGCCAAGGGCAGCACGGTGCTCGAACTGCTCGACCGGCTAAGGGAACTGGGCCCCCGCTCGATCCGAGTGGCCTGCACCCACGGCCTGTTCGCGGCCGGGGCGCTCAAGCGGCTGAGCGAGCAGCCCGACGTACTGGAGATCGTGTGCACCAACACGGTCCCGGTGCCCGCCGAGGAGCACACGGAGAAGCTGAGGGTCCTGTCCATCGCCCCGGCGCTCGCCGAGGCGGTACGGCGCATTCACAACGGTGAGTCCGTCAGCGCCCTGTTCGACGCACCGCCGACCGCGTAGCACCGGCTGCCCTGCCGCCCGCTACCTCTCACACCGGCCCCGGCGTGGCCTCGGGCTGGTCCAGGGCCGCGTCCAGGGTCGGGCGTGGAGGCAGCAGCCGGGCCAGGCCGGTGATCCGCAGCACACGCAGGGTCAGCGCGTCCGTGCACACCAGGTGCAGACTGCCGTGCTGCTCCAGGATCCGCTGCCGGGCGCGGTACAGCAGGCGCAGACCGGAGGCGTCCAGGAACTCCACCCGGGTCAGATCGATCACGACGCGGCACTTCGGGGCCGCGGTCGCCGCGTCCAGGTGGGGGACGACCTCCACCTCCGCGACGATGTCGATCTCGCCGCGGAAATCCAGCACCGTGTGCCCCCGGTCCTGACGGACGCGGAGAAACCGGGTCGGCGGTGCAGGTTGCTGCCGCACCACGCCATCGCCTCCAGCCTGCTTCGTGCACGGATCGGTCCCCAACGCCGGTCCCCGCACTGCAAGTTACCCCCAGGCGCCGGGATGTGGGCATGTTTGATCGTCATATGTCTTCGAATTGCGACCGAGTCCTTCTGGTTTTGGCCGGTCCGGTGCGGCGTGGCACGCTCCCGGGCGTCCAGGACCTGCTTGGACTGCCAACTGTCCAATCAGATCAAGCCACTTGTGGGTAGGACATCCTTTTCCCCCGGCGTGACGGAACCCTCACTTCCGCCACCTTCCGAACTTGATCCTTTTGCGGTCGGAACCGATAAGCTCCTTGCCAGCGCTGCGAGTTGAAGCGATCGCGTTGCGTCGGTTCGCGATACGTACCCATGAGCGCGGTCCCTTGTACATCCCCCCATGCCTGATCGTGTTGCTTCGAAGGATTCAGATGGAACTCGCCCCTCCGCCACCGGCGGCGCGGCCCCCCGTCGCCTGGTACAGCTGGTGGCTGATGCCGCTGGGCCTGGGCAGCGGGACGGTCGCCGCCACGTTCGTGAGCTCGGAGCGGATAACGACGGCCGTCGCCGGCGCCGCCGCCACCGCGGCCGGCACGTTGTGCGTACGGTTGCTGCTCCGCACCCGCATCCGGCTGTTCCGGACCGAGGGTGCCCTCCGCGCCGTACAGGTCGAGCAGTCGCAGAAGTCATTGCGATGGCAGGAGCAGGCGGCGGGCCGGGAACGGAACTTCGCCGCCGAGCGCACCGCCCAGGAGGAGCGGTTCGCCGAGCGGAACGCCGCGCACGAACGACTTCTCGCCGATCGGAGCACGGCCTATGAAAATCAACTCGTTCAACAGGGCCAGGTCTTCGAGGCACGACTGACCGAACTGATTGAGCGTCACGACGCCCGGCTCGCGGAGCAGACCGGGGAACACGAGGCCCGGCTCGCCGAGCAGACCGAGGCCATGGAGGAGCGGCTGGCGCACCAGCTCGCCGCGGTGGCACACCTCGCCGACGCGCAGCTGCCCGAGGCGATCGAGCGGCTGCGCGCAGGCGATGCCATCGACGACCTGCTGCCGAGCGGCACCCAGTGCGCCGCGGCCGGCGCCGAACTCCAGGCCGAACTGCGCAAGATCCTGCGGATCTCCCTGATGGCGCTCGAGGAGGAGTTCGACCGTTCCACCTCCGCCGAACAGGCCGTCATCAGTATCGGCAACCGCATCCACGTGCTGACCAGCAAACTCCGTGGCCGGTTGCACGAGATGCAGGGAGAGCACGGCCGCCTCCCGGCCGTCGCCCGGGCCCTGATGGAACTCGACCAGGAAATCGGCCCCGCCGACTGTCTCGCCGCCAGCGTCGGTGTCCTCGGAGGTTCGGACCGGCCGGGCAGACAGTGGCAGGAGCCGCAGCGGCTGCTGAGCGTGATGCGCGGCGGCATCGGCCGGATCAAGGACTTCCGCCGCGTCCAGCTGCGCCGGCTGCCCGAACTCGGGGTCGACGGCGGCCTGGTGGACCATCTCACGCTGATCTTCGCCCACCTGCTGGACAACGCGGCCCGCTACTCACCGCCCACCGAGCCCGTGGTCGTCTCCGGCAAGGAGGTCCCGAACGGCGTCGGTATCGAGATCCAGGACTCCGGCAAGGGCCTGAGCGAGGAGAAGAGGCGCGAGGCCGAACACGCTCTCGCGGGCACCGCGCCCGGCGCGGGCATCGGCGGCATCACCGAGGACGCGAACATCGGCCTGCGGGTCGTCGGCGTCCTCGCCCGCCGCTACGGCATCCGCGTCACCTTCGCCGACTCGCCCTGGCTCGGCACCTCGGTGGTCGTCGTCGTACCGC
>NZ_JBHXQZ010000168.1:0-6926 GCF_042717095.1 Streptomyces sp. NPDC058632
GGGGATCGGGGTCCGGCCTTGGGCGGCGTGTCGGGCGGGTCGCCGCGGAGGTCAGCCGATGGAGACGCCCTTGCCGCGGAGGTAGGAGACCGGGTCCACGTCCGAGCCGTAGTCCGGCGTGGTGCGGATCTCGAAGTGCAGGTGCGGGCCGGTCGAGTTGCCGGTGGAGCCCGAGAGGCCGACCTGCTGGCCGCCGCTCACGGTCTGGCCTGCCGAGACGGACAGCGAGGACAGGTGGGCATACTGGGCGTAGTGGCCGTCGTTCAGCTTGACGACGACCTGGTTGCCGTACGAGCCGGCCCAGCCGGCGGAGACGACGGTGCCCGGCCCCACGGCCTTGAGGGAGGTGCCCGTCGGGACGGCGAAGTCGACACCGGTGTGGTAGCCGCTGGACCACATGCTGCCGGCCACCTTGTAGGCGGTGCCGAGGCCGCCGCCGGGCACCGGCGAGCTGTAACCGGAGGTGCTGGCGGCCTGGTTCGCGGTCGCGGCACCGGAGGAGGACTTCGACGCGGACTCCTCGGAGGAGTCCGCGGACGGCTTCGGAGCGGACTGCTCCGAGGACTCGCCGGCCGCCGCCGGCTTCGGCGCGGAGGACGGAGCGGACGAGGAGGGTGAAGCGGTCTCCTCGGAAGAAGAGGACTTCTTCGGCGCGACGGTCGCGGCGGCCTTGCCGTCGACCGAGAGCTTCAGACCGGGGTGGATGAGCGACGGGTCGCTGCCCACGACCTCGCGGTTGTCGGCGTAGAGCCGCTTCCAGCCGCCGTCGACGTTCTCGGACTCGGCGATCTTCGCCAGGTAGTCGCCGCCCTTCACTATGTACGTGCGGGCGTCGTCCCTCCTGTCGCCGTCGGCCTTCACGCCGTCAGCCGTCCCAGCGGCGACGGAATACGACTGGACGGCCTTTTCCGGGGCAGCCTGCGCAGGGGCGGCGTTCGCCCCGGTGGCGCCGAGAAGCGGCAGGGCGAGTACGGCGCCACCGGTTCCGGCGACGGCGATGGAACGGGTGAGACGCGAAGCGCTGGGGCGGCGGTGCTTACCCTTTGCGGGCATGACGAATTCCTCTCCGGCGCCTACGAGGTGAGCTGTCGGGTTCGGACTGGAGATGCCCGGCCGCGTCGAAACGCGGCTTAACCCCAAGCCGTTCCGGAGACCGGAACAGGCAGTCGTACCTGTGGGTCCCCCGCTCCTGCCGTACACGGGTCAGAGGGTGAAGGCTCCGGACAGCGGCAGGATTAGGCGTCTGTCCGGATCGATGGTGAACGTAGGCGACCGGGACGCAAAGGAACAAGCCCGATCTTCCGAGCAAAGGCGCATTTCCGTGATCCATTGGCATAAACACCGTCACCCAGAGTCGCCCCGGGCATTGCGCACCCTCCGAATCCCCTTGCGAAACACCGGAATTACGTGAGCATGGCGACAACACATCGTCACCTCTATGACGATGCTCACCACCCCGCCCCCATCTCCCCCTCTATTGGGGCAGGTTATAGCGAAAGCGCCTAAACGGACAGAACGCCCAATAGCGAAAGAACGGGCACCCGCCCCGGCGGCGGGTCTGCCCGGGGCTGCCACGGGCCCGACCGCGCCGGCGGCCCGGCACCGCCGGCGCCACGCCGTCGGCCCGGTCGCCAACTCATGGCCCCCGCCAGGCATGTCGTATCGTCGGGTGACACCCGCCGACGCCGCCGCGCCGGCGGCGCAGAGTGGGAAAGGGGCCCCCGTGACGCAGCAGATCCCGTCGACCGAACCCGAGCTCACCGGTGTGCGCAATTTCCGTGATGTGGGCGGCCTGCCGACCGTCGACGGCCGACGGGTACGGCACGGGGTGCTGTTCCGCAGCGGCCACCTCGCTCACGCCACCGAGGAGGACGCCGCCTTCCTGTCCTCCCTGGGGCTGCACACCGTCTTCGACTTCCGCAACGCGGCCGACCACAAGCTGGACGGGCGGGACATCGAACTGCCCGGCGTGCGCAATGTGAACCTGCCGCTGAGCGACCCGGCCGACGGCGCCGAGTTCTGGAAGATGGTCCGCGACGGGAACCTCGACCAGCTCCGCGCGATCCTCGCCGACGGCAAGGGAGCGGACCGGATGATCGCCTCGTACCGCGCGACCGTGACGCAGCGCACCTCCGAGCACTCCCGGGTGCTGATCTCGCTCGCCGAAGAGTGCCTGCCCGCGTTGATGCACTGTGCGGCGGGCAAGGACCGCGCGGGCCTGTCGGTGGCGGTGACGCTGCTCGCGCTGGGCGTGGAACGGGACGCGATCTTCGACGACTACCTGAAGTCCAGCGCCGCGCACCGCCGCTACAAGGTGCGCCGCAGCTCCACCTCCGCCTCGGCCTACTCACCCGAGGTCATGGAACTGCTCGACCCGCTGTTCGACGCCCGCGCCGAGTATCTGTCGGCCGCGCTCGAGACGATCGAGGAGACCTGGGGCGGCGTGGACCCCTATCTCGAGCAGGCGCTCGGGCTCACCCCCGAGAACCGGGAACGGCTGCGCGAGCGCATGCTGGACTGAGCGGTTCCTCGAGGGCTACGCCTTCGCACCCAGCTCGAAGAGCAGGTAGATGAAGGCCGCGAAGAGGTGGCCCACCACGACGTAGATGAACAGCCTCACCCACAGGGCGCGAGGGAACTTCTCCTCCATGTCCTTCATGACGCATCTCCATGGGTGGGGCCCAGGCACAGGGCGGCCGTGGGACTCTGCAGCAGGGTGTGGACGAACAGCAGCTCGACCCCGTCGGGGCCCTCGGCGGCGATGCGGTGCGGGGTCAGCGAGTCGAAGTGCGCGCTGTCGCCCGGGGCGAGGCGGTACAGGGTGTCCCCGAGGCGGAGCCGCAGCCGCCCCTCGAGGACGTACAGCCACTCCTCGCCGGGGTGGACCCGCACGATGTCGCCCTGGGATCCCTGCGGGACCTGGACCCGCAGGACCTGCATCCCGCGCCCCGGGGAACCGGCCTGCCGGTAGGTCCAGCCGCCGGCCGTGGTCGGCTCCATGTCGGCGGCGCGCACCACGGCCTCACGGCCGGCGGCGGTCTCACCGAGCAGTTCGGAAACCGTCGTACCGTAGGTGCGGGCGAGGGAGAGCAGCAGCGGCAGCGAAGGCCGGCGCTGTCCGGTCTCCAGCCGGGAGAGGTGCGCGGGCGACAGTCCCGCGTCACGGGCGGCGGCCTCCAGTGTCAGGGAGGCCCGGCGCCTGAGGGCGCGCAGCTGCGGGGCGACCGCGGGGAGCGCGTCGGCCGGTGCGGCCGACGGCCCGGCCCCTGGGAAGCTCATGACTCCATTCAGCCGCATTCTTACCTGTGGGGCAAATTTATTGCCCCACAGGTAAGAAACGTCGTTCTCACCGGCTGGCGACCGCCTGCTTCACCAGAGTCCTGCCGAACTCCCACACCAGCCCGCCCTCATGGGCATCGTCCATGACCGCGGTGAAGGCGTCCACGAACCGGTCCACCTCCCGCTCGCCGATGATCAGCGGCGGGATCAGCTTGATCACCTCCAGGTGGTCGCCGGAGACCTGGGTGAGGATCCTGTGCTTCTGCAGCAGCGGGACGACCACCATCTGCGCGAAGAGTCCCTTGCGCGCGGCCTGCAGCATGGCCCACCGGCCGCGCAGCTTCAGCGACCGCGGCCGGCCGAACTCGATGCCGATCATCAAGCCGCGGCCGCGGACGTCGGCGAGCAGCTCGTACGTGCCGACGAGGGCCGCGAGCCTGGACCGCAGCAGTTCCCCGGTGGCCCGGGCGTTCGCGACGATCTGTTCGTTCTCCATGACCGACAGCACCGCGAGGCCGGCCGCCATGGCCTGGGCGTTCCCCCCGAAGCTGGCCGAGTGGACCAGCACCCGGTCCATCGACGAGTAGACCTTGCGGAAGATCCAGTCCTTGCCGAGTGTGGCCCCCACCGGGACGTAGCCGCCGGAGAGCGCCTTGGCCACGCACACCAGGTCCGGTTCGACCCCTTCCTCGTGCTGGTAGGCGTAGAAGTCGCCGGTCCGTCCGAGTCCGGTCTGCACCTCGTCGGCGATCAGCAGCGCCTTGTGCCGGTGCAACAGCTCCTGGGCGGCGCGCAGGTAGCCGGGCGGGGCCGCGTGCACACCCTTGCCCTGGATGGGTTCCACGATGAGGGCGGCGACGTCGCCCTTGGCCACCTCCCGTTCCAGCGCGCCCACGTCACCGAGGGGTACGGCCGTGTCGGGCAGCAGCGGGGCGAATCCGTCCCGGAAGCCGGACTCGCCGTTGACGGACAGGGAGCCGGTGGTCAGCCCGTGGAAGGCGTGCGCGCAGTACAGGACGCGGGGCCTGCCGGTGGCGTACCGGGCGAACTTCAGCGCGGTCTCGACCGCCTCCGTGCCGCTGTTGCCGAAGAACACCCGGTCCAGGTGAGGGCTGTGGGTGAGCAGTTCCTCGGCCAGCAGTCCGGGCAGCGGTGGGCAGTCGAAGCGGGTGAGGTCGGCGAGCGAGGCGTCGAGGACGTCGTGCAGCGCCTTGCGGACCACGGGGTGGTGGCGCCCCAGGCCCATCACCCCGAATCCGGCGAGCATGTCCAGGTGGTCGTTGCCGTCCGCGTCCCAGAAGTGGGCGCCCTCGGCACGTTCGTAGACCTTGTCGAAGCCGATGGTGTGCAGCATGCGCGGGAGCTGGTGGTTGAGGTGTCTGGTGTGCAGTTCGTAGCGCTCGGCTCCGCGCCCGGCCAGTAGCGCGCCGAGGTCGAAGTCCCCGGCCGCCCGTGACGGCTCCGACGGTTCCGGGGCGGACTCCTCGGTGGTCATGGCTGTTTCTCCCGTTGTTCCCGTGGTGCCCGTTGCGCCCATTGCGCCCGCTGCTTCCCGGACGGTTCGTTCCGGAACCGCCGCTCCTCCCCCACGGCCGGGCTCGCGCCGATCCGGCCGGCGATCTCGACGGGCGTCAGGCCGATGTCCGCCAGCACCTCACCGCGCTTGGCGTGCGCGAGGAACCGCTCCGGGATGCCGAACCGCCGTACCGGTACGTCGACATCGGCGTCGCCCAGCGCCAGTGCCACGGCCGAACCCACGCCCGCCGCACGGCTGTTGTCCTCGACGACGGCCACGAGCCGGTGCCGGGCGGCCAGCCCCACGACTTCGGGGGCGACGGGTTTGACCCAGCGCGGGTCGACGACGGTGCACCCGATACCGCGGGCCTCGAGCAGGTCTGCGGCCTGGAGGCAGACGGGCGCCATGACGCCGACCGAGACCAGCAGCACCTCGGGATCGTCGGCGCGGTGCAGCACGTCCGTGCCGCCGATCCGGTCCAGCGCCGGGACGGACGGGCCCACGGACTCCTTGGGGAACCTCAGCAGCGTCGGTGCGTCGTCGACGGCGACCGCCTCCCGCAGCTGGGCACGCAGCTGGTCGGCGTCGCGTGGTGCGGCGATGCGCAGACCGGGGACGACCTGGAGCACGGACAGGTCCCACACGCCGTTGTGCGACGGCCCGTCGACGCCGGTGACGCCGGCCCGGTCCAGGACGAAGGTGACCCCGCAGCGGTGCAGCGCCACGTCCATCAGCAGCTGGTCGAAGGCGCGGTTGAGGAAGGTGGCGTACACGGCGACGACCGGGTGCGTGCCGCCGGTCGCCAGTCCGGCCGCGGACACCGCGGCGTGCTGCTCGGCGATGCCGACGTCCCACACCCGGTCGGGGAACCGATCCGCGAAGGCACCCAGGCCGACCGGATGCAGCATGGCGGCGGTGATCGCCACCACGTCCTCGCGTTCCTCGCCGATGCGGACGATCTCCTCGCCGAAGACGGAGGTCCAGGACGGCCCGCCGGCCGGTGCGAGCGGCGCGCAGGTGAGGGGGTCCATCACGCCGACGGTGTGGAAGCGGTCCTCCTCGTGTGTGACGGCGGGCTCGTAACCGCGGCCCTTCTCGGTGAGGCAGTGGACCAGGACGGGCCCGTGGAAGCGTTTGGCCCGGCGCAGGGCGGACTCCACGGCCTTGATGTCGTGCCCGTCGATGGGGCCGACGTATTTCAGACCCAGGTCCTCGAAGAGGCCCTGGGGGGCGAAGGCGTCCTTGAAGCCCTTCTTCGCGCCGTGCATCGCCTCGTAGACGGCGCCGCCGATCACGGGGGTGCGCTGGAGCACGTGCTTGCCCCAGGCCAGTACCCGTTCGTAGCCGTCGGTGGTGCGCAGGGTCGCGAGATGGTTGGCGAGGCCGCCTATGGTCGGGGCGTAGGAGCGTTCGTTGTCGTTGACGACGACGATCAGCGGGCGGTCCTTGGCGGCGGCGATGTTGTTCAGCGCCTCCCAGGCCATGCCGCCGGTCAGGGCGCCGTCGCCGATCACCGCGACGACGTGTCCCTTCTCCCCCTGCACCCGGCGGGCCTTGGCCAGCCCGTCGGCCCAGCCCAGTGCCGTGGAGGCGTGGCTGTTCTCGATGACGTCGTGTGCGGACTCCTCGCGCGAGGGGTAGCCGGAGAGGCCGCCCTTGCCGCGCAGCTTGGAAAAGTCCTGACGCCCGGTCAGGAGCTTGTGCACGTAGCTCTGGTGGCCCGTGTCCCACAGGATGCGGTCGACGGGTGACTCGAAGACGCGGTGCAGGGCGACGGTGAGTTCCACCACACCCAGGTTGGGTCCGAGATGACCACCGGTCCTGGCGACCGCGTGCACCAGGAACTCCCTTATTTCTTTGGACAGTTCACCGAGTTCTGCCTCGGACAGCGCCTTCAGGTCGCGTGGTTGCCTGATGCTCTCCAGTATCGTCACGCTCGGTCCCCCTATCGGTCCGTGCCCTGCCTCGACCCACCGTCACTGCCGGCTTTCCGGTGCCGGCCGGGGCGCCGGAGCCGGCGCCGTCCTGTTCCATCCGCTCGGCGATCTTCATGGCTTCCTCGATGAGGGTCTCCACGATCTTCGACTCCGGGACGGTCTTGATCACTTCGCCCTTCACGAAGATCTGCCCC
>NZ_JBHXQZ010000169.1:0-6831 GCF_042717095.1 Streptomyces sp. NPDC058632
GGGGGGGGGGGGGGGCCGCGTTTTTCGGGGGGGTGGTGGGGGGGCCTCCCCGGGGCCCCCCTGGGGGGCGGGGGGCCGGGCCCCACCCCGGGCCCGGCCCCCCGGCCCGTTCTCGTCCTGCTGCGGTCGCCCTGCGTCAGGGGGCCGTCCTGTGCAGGGCGATCGCGCGTTGCATCGCCTTGCGGGCGCGCGGGGTGTCCCGGGCGTCGTGGTAGGCGACGGCGAGCCGGAACCAGCTGCGCCAGTCGTCGGGGGCGTCCTCCGTCTCGGCCTTGCGCCGGGCGAAGACCTCGTCGGCCGAGTCCCGGTCGACACGGCCGCTGGGCAGGCGTTTGAGCTCGTCCACCGGCAGTCCGCCCTGGGCGTCGAGCTCGGCGGCGAGCCGGTTGGCGTTGCGGACGAACTCGGTGTTCTTCCACAGGAACCACACACCGATGACCGGCAGGATGAGCACCGCCACGCCGAAGGCGACGGTGAGGGGCGTTCCTGCCTGGATGAGGAGCACACCGCGGCTGCCGACCAGGACGAAGTAGACGACCAGGACGGCGGCCGTGACGGCGTAGGAGATTTTCGCGCGCATGGAGTCGGCTCGGGCTCAGTTCAGGTCGAGGAAGTGTTCCAGGCCGAAGGTCAGGCCGGGAGTGGTCACCACGCGGCGGGTGCCGAGCAGGATGCCCGGCATGAAGCTGCTGTGGTGCAGGGAGTCGTGGCGGACGGTGAGGGTCTCGCCCTCGCCGCCGAGCAGGACCTCCTGGTGGGCCAGCAGGCCGCGCAGCCGGACGGCGTGCACCGGGACGCCGTCCACGTCGGCGCCGCGGGCGCCGTCCAGGGCGGTGACCGTGGCGTCCGGGGCGGGGGCACTACCGGCCTTGCGGCGGGCCTCGGCGATGAGCTGGGCGGTGCGGGTGGCGGTACCGCTGGGAGCGTCCACCTTGTTGGGGTGGTGTAGTTCGACGACCTCGACGGACTCGAAGTACGGGGCGGCGAGCTGCGCGAACTTCATGGTCAGCACGGCGCCGATGGAGAAGTTCGGCGCGATGAGCACGCCCGTCTCCGGAGATTGCTCGAGCAGGCCCGTCAGCTGTGCGAGGCGGTCGTCGGTCCAGCCGGTGGTGCCGACGACCGCGTGGATGCCGTGACGTACGCAGAAGTCGAGGTTGCCCATGACCGAGGCGGGGGTGGTCAGTTCGACGGCGACCTGGGCGCCGGCCTCGGCGAGGGTCTCCAGCCGGTCGCCCCGGCCGAGCGCGGCCACCAGTTCCATGTCGTCGGCGGCCTCGACGGCCCGTACCGCCTCGGAGCCGATACGGCCCTTGGCGCCGAGGACCGCCACACGCAACTTGCTCATCTTCCTTGCTTCCTTACCGGAGAGGTCGAAAACCGTGGGATCCGGGCCGGTCGGTCAGGCGACCGTGTCGTGCAGCCGGGCCGCCTGCTTGTCCTTGAGCGGGCCGATGACCGACAGCGAGGGCCGCTGTCCCAGGACGTCGCGGGCGACCGCGCGGACATCGTCCGTGGTGACCGAGGCTATCCGGGCCAGCATGTCGTCGACCGACATCTGCTCCCCCCAGCACAGTTCGCTCTTGCCGATACGGTTCATCAGCGCGCCGGTGTCCTCCAGACCGAGGACGGTGGAGCCCTGGAGCTGGCCGATGGCGCGCCGTATCTCGTCGTCGGGCAGGCCCTGCTCGGCGACCTGGTCGAGTTCGTCGCGGCAGATCTTCAGCACGTCGTGCACCTGGGACGGCCTGCATCCGGCGTACACGCCGAAGAGGCCGCAGTCGGCGAAGCCGGAGGTGTACGAGTAGACGCTGTAGGCCAGGCCGCGCTTCTCCCGGACCTCCTGGAACAGGCGGGAGGACATGCCGCCGCCGAGGGCGGTGTTGAGCACCCCGAGGGCCCACCGGCGCTCGTCGGTGCGGGACAGGCCCGGCATCCCGAGGAGGATGTGCGCCTGCTCGGTCCTCCGGTCGACCACCTCGACGCGGCCCGCGGTGCGCAGGGTGCGCCGTCCGCCGCGCGGGGCGATCGGCTGGGCGTCCGGGTCCTTCAGAGCGCCGGCCGCCTCGAAGGCGTCCCGGACCTGGCGTACGACGTCGTCGTGGTCGATGTTGCCGGCGCAGGCGACCACGAGGTGGGTCGGATCGTAGTGCTTCTTGTAGAAGCGGCGGATGCGGTCGGCGGTGAGGGCGTTGACCGTGTCGACCGTGCCGAGGACGGGGCGGCCCAGCGGGTTGTCGCCGAACATGGTGTGCGCGAACAGGTCGTGCACGCCGTCGCCCGGGTCGTCCTCGGTCATCGCGATCTCTTCGAGGATCGCGCCGCGCTCGATGTCGACGTCCTCCTCGAGGATGCGGGAGCCGGTCAGCATGTCGCAGACCACGTCGATGGCGAGCGGCAGGTCGGTGTCGAGCACGCGCGCGTAGTAGCACGTGTACTCCTTGGCCGTGAACGCGTTCATCTCGCCGCCGACGGCGTCGATGGCGGCGGAGATGTCCAGGGCGGACCTGCGGTGCGTGCCCTTGAAGAGCAGGTGCTCCAGATAGTGGGTGGCGCCGTTCAGCGCGGGCGTCTCGTCGCGGGAGCCGACGTGTGCCCAGATGCCGAAGGTCGCCGAGCGGACCGAGGGCAGGGTCTCGGTGACGACGCGCAGTCCTCCGGGAAGGGTGGTCCTGCGGACGGTACCGGTGCCGTTCTCGCCCTGGATGAGGGTTTGGGTACGGGCGACGGCCCGCGCCTTGGGAGAGGTGCGGGCCGTCGCCTTGGAGCCGTGGGACGTCACTGGTCGGTGTCGGCCTTCTTGTCGTCGTCCTCGCCCTCGATCACGGGGACGAGGGAGAGCTTGCCGCGGGAGTCGATCTCGGCGATCTCGACCTGGACCTTGGCGCCCACGCCGAGCACGTCCTCGACGTTCTCCACGCGCTTGCCACCGGCGAGCTTGCGGATCTGCGAGATGTGCAGCAGTCCGTCCTTACCGGGCATCAGGGAGACGAACGCACCGAAGGTGGTCGTCTTCACGACGGTGCCCAGGTAGCGCTCGCCGACCTCCGGCATGGTCGGGTTGGCGATGCTGTTGATCGTGGCGCGGGCGGCCTCGGCCTGTGAGCCCTGGGCGGCACCGATGTAGATGGTGCCGTCGTCCTCGATCGTGATGTCGGCGCCGGTGTCCTCCTGGATCTGGTTGATCATCTTGCCCTTGGGGCCGATGACCTCACCGATCTTGTCGACGGGGATCTTCACGGTGATGATCCGCGGCGCGTTCGGGGACATCTCGTCCGGGGTGTCGATCGCTTCCATCATCACGTCGAGGATGTGGAGGCGGGCGTCACGGGCCTGCTTGAGGGCGGCGGCCAGGACGGAGGCGGGAATGCCGTCCAGCTTGGTGTCGAGCTGGAGCGCGGTCACGAACTCCTTGGTGCCGGCGACCTTGAAGTCCATGTCGCCGAAGGCGTCCTCCGCACCGAGGATGTCGGTGAGGGCGACGTAGTGCGTCTCGCCGTTGATCTCCTGGGAGATCAGGCCCATGGCGATACCGGCGACGGGGGCCTTGAGCGGCACACCGGCGTTCAGCAGCGACATGGTGGAGGCGCAGACCGAGCCCATGGACGTCGAGCCGTTGGAGCCGAGGGCCTCGGACACCTGACGGATCGCGTAGGGGAACTCCTCGCGGGTCGGGAGCACCGGCACGATGGCGCGCTCGGCGAGGGCGCCGTGGCCGATCTCGCGGCGCTTGGGGGAGCCCACGCGGCCGGTCTCGCCGACGGAGTACGGCGGGAAGTTGTAGTTGTGCATGTAGCGCTTGCGGGTCACCGGGGAGAGGGTGTCCAGCTGCTGCTCCATGCGGAGCATGTTGAGGGTGGTGACGCCCAGGATCTGGGTCTCGCCACGCTCGAACAGCGCGGAGCCGTGCACCCGCGGGATGGCCTCGACCTCGGCGGCCAGGGTGCGGATGTCGGTGACACCGCGGCCGTCGATGCGCTTCTTCTCCTTGATGACGCGCTCACGGACCAGGGACTTGGTCAGCGCGCGGTACGCGGCGGAGATCTCCTTCTCGCGGCCCTCGAACTCCGGCAGGAGCTTCTCGGCGGCGAGCTGCTTGACGCGGTCCAGCTCGGCCTCGCGCTCCTGCTTGCCGGCGATGGTGAGCGCCTGGGCGAGCTCGGGGCGGACGGCGCCGGTCAGCGCCTCCAGGACGTCGTCCTGGTGGTCCAGGAAGATGGGGAACTCGCCGGTCGGCTTGGCGGCCTTCGCGGCGAGGTCGGCCTGGGCCTTGCAGAGGACCTTGATGAAGGGCTTCGCGGCATCGAGACCGGCGGCGACGACCTCTTCGGTGGGGGCCTCGGCACCGCCCTCGACCAGCTTGACCGTCTGGTCGGTGGCCTCGGCCTCGACCATCATGATCGCGACGTCGCCGTCCTCCAGGACACGGCCCGCGACGACCATGTCGAAGACGGCGTCCTCGAGCTCGGTGTGCGTCGGGAAGGCGACCCACTGGCCGCGGATCAGCGCGACGCGGACGCCGCCGATCGGGCCGGAGAAGGGCAGACCGGCCAGCTGCGTGGACGCGGAGGCGGCGTTGATCGCCACGACGTCGTACAGGTGGTCGGGGTTGAGCGCCATGATCGTGGCGACGACCTGGATCTCGTTGCGCAGGCCCTTCTTGAAGGACGGGCGCAGCGGGCGGTCGATGAGGCGGCAGGTGAGGATCGCGTCCTCGGAGGGCCGGCCCTCCCGGCGGAAGAAGGAGCCGGGGATCTTGCCGGCCGCGTACATCCGCTCTTCGACGTCCACCGTGAGGGGGAAGAAGTCGAGCTGGTCCTTGGGGTTCTTCGAGGCCGAGGTGGCCGACAGCACCATGGTGTCGTCGTCCAGGTAGGCCACGGCGGAACCGGCGGCCTGCCGGGCGAGGCGGCCCGTCTCGAAGCGGATGGTGCGGGTGCCGAAGGAGCCGTTGTCGATGACGGCTTCGGCGTAGTGGGTCTCGTTCTCCACCAGTGGGTTCTCCGTTACTTGTCGTCTTTCGTCCCGCCTCGCCCGTGTGGCGGGGGGACGGGGGCGGAGAAGCGCGCCGTCTGGTGCGGGCCGGTCTTCGATCGAAGCTCCCGGGTTCATTCACCCGGGGGCCACTACCGAGGACCGGCGGCGGCGAGGTGCGCTTCCCTCGTACGTCGGGACGTCCGGAGGACGTCGGGGGTGCCGGTGACGGCCACGACCTGGTGCGGTACCGGCCGTCACAGCGAGTCGGTGTTCTTGTTCCTGCGTTGTGCTACCACACTACAAAGAGGTGGTGACACTCCGCACGTACAGGCACGTACAGCAAAGGGAGCGGTCCCCTTTCCTCAGGGGAACCGCTCCCGTCACGGCGTCTTACTTGGCGCCCGCCGCACCACGACGGATGCCGAGGCGGTCGACCAGCGCACGGAAGCGCTGGATGTCCTTCTTGGCGAGGTACTGCAGCAGCCGGCGGCGCTGACCGACCAGGATGAGCAGACCACGACGGGAGTGGTGGTCGTGCTTGTGGGTCTTGAGGTGCTCCGTCAGGTCGGAGATCCGACGGGACAGAAGAGCGACCTGGACCTCGGGGGAGCCGGTGTCACCTTCCTTGGTGCGGAAGTCGGCGATGATCTGGTTCTTCGTAGCGGCGTCGAGCGACACGCGTACTCCTCATGGTCTGTGACTGGCCACCGAGCGCCCCCGGTCTTCTCCTCGGGGGATCTTCCATGACTCGGAAGGCGGGATCCGCAGGGCGCGGCCTCCGAAGCAGGGCTCCGAGGGTGCGTACACATACGGCCGTCACCCAGGGTACCAGTCGGCGGCGGGCCCCTTTACCGCGGTCCGCGGAACCGCCCAGGTGGGACGCGGGGTGCCACTAATGTGAGCGCTCGTACCGGTCCATCGGACCAGTCATACGTCGGGAAGGGGTCGCTGCGACATGGCGGAGACGGCTGAGGAGATCAAGGCACGCAAGGAGCGGGAGAAGGACGAGCTCTACGCCCTCGACATCTCCGGCGTCGAGTGGCACAGCGCGCCGGGTACCGAGGAGCACGAGGAGCGGGTCGAGATCGCCTATCTGCCCGAGGGTGCGGTGGCCATGCGGTCGTCCCTCGACCCGGACACCGTGCTGCGCTACACGGAGGCGGAGTGGCGCGCCTTCGTGCTCGGCGCACGGGACGGCGAGTTCGACCTGGAACCGGCGCCGGGGGCCGGCGGGGCGGGCACCGGAGGGACGGCGGCCGGGGCCACCGAGTAGTCCGGCACTCCGAGCAGCCCGAGCAGTTCGGGTCCGGTCCGGTGCTCCGGACCGGACCCGACGAGGTGACCGTCCGTGGTTCTTCTTCCATGGGCGGTTTCTTTCGTTTGTGCAGTGAATGTGTATGCCCCTTGACAGCGACGGGTGTTGTGGGTGGCACTGGCTGAGGGTGGGCAGGGCTGACGGGGTGGGGCTGCCCGTGACTAGGCTGGTACCCGACGCGACGCCAGAACCCGCGAACCGGGTACCGGCGTCACAGGCCCGGGGGAGGCCGGTTCGGACGATGTCGTCCTCATGCAGGGCCAGTTCGGACCACTGCAGGTGGTCGCCCCGGCACAGCGCGACGGCACAAGGGTGCTCGACCAGACCAGGAGGAACTGTGGGCAGCGATCGGGACGGGATCCGCGGGGGCTGGGCAACACCCGGCGATGACCAGCCCGATGCGGAGTCCGCCGTCGAGGCGACGGGCGAGTTCACCATCGACTACGCGCCGCCGGCCTGGTACACGCAGAACGCTTCGGGGAGTTCGGAGCCGGAGCCGGAGCCTGCCCCGACCTCGGCGCCGGCGCCGGCGCCGAGGT
>NZ_JBHXQZ010000170.1:0-6777 GCF_042717095.1 Streptomyces sp. NPDC058632
GTCCTGACGGACCGGGCGGGCGCTCCGCGGCGCGGGCGCATCACGTTCCACGCTTGAGCCCTCCCCCGGTTGAAGCAGGAGACCGGCCGACCCGGCCCTGCCGGCCGTCAGTCCGTGAGGGGCAGGCGGCCCGTCTCCCCCGGCTGGAGGCAGGCCGTACGGTCCGGGAGGCGTACGTCGACGGGCCCGGGTCCCGACGAGGGTACGGCGATCTCCACGCGCCCGCGCTCCAGCCGCAGCCGGACGCCCCAGTGGCCGCGGTAGCGCAGGGTGAAGCCGTAGGAGGACAGCTCCGGCAGGGGTACCGGGTCCAGCCGCAGGTCGCCGTTGCGCGTCTCCAGGCCGGGCAGCCCGCGCTGGACCAGGTCGAGGGTGCCGGCCATGGCGCCGAGGTGGATGCCCTCACCGGTGGTGCCGCCCTGGATGTCGGCGATGTCCCCGCGCAGGGCCTCCTGGCAGAACGTCCAGGCCTCGGCGCGCCGGTCACGGGCCAGCACCCAGCCGTGGACGAGACCGCTGAGGGTGGACCCGTGGCTGGTGCGGTGCAGGTAGTGGTCCACCGTGAGACGCCAGGTCGCCTCGTCCATCTCGTACCCCAGCCGGCGGAAGAGGCCCTGCAGTTCGGCCGGGGAGAACAGATACCCGAGCATCAGGACGTCCGCCTGTTTCGAGGCCCGGTAGCGGTTGACGGTGTCGCCCTCGGCCTCCAGGATCCGGTCCAGTCGCCGGATGTCGTCGTAACGCCGCCGGTAGTCCCGCCAGTCGAGTTCGGCGAGCTTTCCGTACCCCTCGAACTGGCTGATGACGCCGTCGTGGAAGGGCACGTGCAGGGCTCGGGAGACCTCCTCCCACCTCTCGAGTTCGCTCCGGTCGAGGCCCGTGCGTTCGTCGAGTTCCCGCCGGCGCGGCTCGGGCAGGTTGCGCAGCACGTCCAGAGTGTGGGCGAGCACCCAGGCCGCGGTGACGTTCGTGTAGGCGTTGTCGTCGACTCCGGGCCCGGGGGCGTCGGGGTAGGCGTCGTGGTACTCGTCGGGGCCCATCACCCCCTTGATGCGGTAGCGGCCCAGGAGCGGGTCGTAGGCGGCGGCGCCCGACCAGAAACGGGAGATCTGCAGCAGCAGTTCGGCACCTTTGGTGTGCAGGAACTCGGTGTCGCAGGTGGCCTCGCAGTACTGCCGCACGTTGTACGCGATCGCCGATCCCACATGGTGCTGGAGGCGGGAGTGGTCGGGTACCCAGTGGCCCGACCGCGGGTTGAGG
This sequence comes from Streptomyces sp. NPDC058632, assembly GCF_042717095.1. Lineage (NCBI taxonomy): Bacteria > Bacillati > Actinomycetota > Actinomycetes > Kitasatosporales > Streptomycetaceae > Streptomyces > Streptomyces sp. NPDC058632. Next base: position 1,261 of record NZ_JBHXQZ010000170.1, read on the forward strand.
TGGACCTGTTGGGCCTCCTCCCGGCCGTCGCTGCCGCTCTGCCAGGGGTACATGGCCCCTCGGTGTCCGGCGTCCCGGGCCGCGGTGCGGGCCCGGTCGAGGCGCCGGTGGCGGTAGTGCAGCAGGGCCCGGGAGACCTCGGGGAAGTGCAGGTTGAGGTAGGGCAGCACGAACAGTTCGTCCCAGAAGACGTGTCCGCGGTACGCCTCTCCGTGCAGGCCCCGGGCCGGTACCCCGACATCCAGGTCGGCGGTGTGCGGGGAGAGGGTCTGCAGCACGTGGAAGAGGTGCAGGCGCAGGATGGTGCCGGCCTCCCCCGGCACGTCCAGTTCGCCCCGGCGCCACAGCCGGCCCCAGGCTGTCCGGTGGGACTCCACCAGCTCCGCGAAGCCGGTGACGCGGCCCACCCGGTCGACGGCGGCGTGCAGGGGGTCGCTGATCGCCGGGTCACGTGAGGTGTACAGCGCGACGATCTTGTCCACGGTCGCCGTACGGCCCGCGGCCAGGTGCAGCCGCGTCAGATGGACGGCCCGCGGGTTCTCCTTGCGGAAGGTGACGGGTGCCTCGGAGAGCAGCCGGGACGCCTGGGCGATCCGGATGCCGGAGGTGCGGGTGCGGCAGCGCAGCCACACGGTGTCCGGTGCCGTGCTGCCGCTGTGCACATGGGTCAGGTGACGGCCGTCCAGGTCCCGGTAGCGGGCCACCCCGGCGTTGGTGGCGCCGCCGTCGAGGGCCGCCTCGACCTCGAGTGCGCCGGAGTGCCGCTCGGGCGTGAACTCGGTTCGCAGCGCGGCCAGATGAGGGTCGTCCATGTGCACCAGGCGTTCCTGGCGCACCCTCAGTGCCCGGCCCTCCCCCAGGTCGTACCGGGTCAGGCGCTCCAGCAGTCCCGCGGAGAGCAGGAGGGTCTCGCGGTGGTCGAGCACGGTCGTCGTGTCGGGGGTGAGCCACGGCCCGCCGGGCAGCCGGAACCGCAGGGGCAGCCAGTTGGGCAGGTTGACGAGGTCCTCGTTCTCGATGTGCCGTCCGGCCACCTCGGAGGTGAGCCGGTCGTAGCAGCCGGCCGCGTACGTTCCCGGGTAGTGCACGTCGTCGGCGGCGCATTCCGGCAGCGCACCCCGGGTGGCGAAGAAGCCGTTGCCGAGCGTGCACAGCGACTCCCGCAGGCGTACCTCGGCGGGGTCGTATCCCTCGTACTCCCAGGTCCAGCCGTCCACGTCGACGCTCCTTCCCCCAGGAGGCCCAGCGGGGGCTCCGGTGGTTGCGCACGGGGTACCCGCGCGCAACAGGAACACACACCCGGCCGAACCCCGCCTCCGGGCCGCCGCCGCGGCGCGCGTGCGGGAGGGCTAGCCCTCCCGCACGGGTACGCGCCACACCAGGGTGGTGCCGCGGTCCGGGGCGCTGTCGATCTCCAGACCGCCGCCCAGCTGCGCGGCGCGTTCGGCCATGTTGCGCAGTCCGCTGCGGCGGCCGCCCTCCGGGAGGCCCACGCCGTTGTCGGCAACGGTCAGCCGCACCTCGCGGCCGTCGGTCTCGAGGGCCACCTCGACCCGGTCGGCGCGCGCGTGCCGGGCGATGTTGGTCAGGGCCTCGGACAGGACGGCCACCAGATGGTCGGCGGTCTCCTTCGGCACATGGGTGTCGACCAGGCCCTCCATCCGCACGCTGGGCGCGAAGCCCAGCACGGAGGCCGCCTCGCCGACCACCCGCACGGCGCGGGCCCGCAGTCCCGTCCCGGCGGCGGCGTCGTGGGCGCGCAGGCCGAAAATGGTCGATCTGATGATCTTGATGGTCTCGTCCAGGTCGTCCACCGCCCGGGAGACCCGCTCCGAGGCCTCCTTGTGCTCGATGAGACGGCCGGCACTCTGCAGCGTCATCCCGGTGGCGAACAGCCGCTGAATGGCCAGGTCGTGCAGGTCCCGGGCGATCCGGTCGCGGTCCTCGAGCACCGCGATCTGTTCGGCGTCGCGGCGGCGCTCCGCCAGTTCCATCGCCACCGCCGCCTGTGCGGCGAAGCCCTGCAGCGGCTCGATCTCCTTGTCGGAGAACTCGCCGCGGCCGGCAGCGCGCACCAGCAGGACGATGCCCCGTACACCGTCCTCCGATCCGACGGGCACGGCCACCGCCGGGCCGAGGCCGGCGAAGCGCTGCGGTCCGGACGACACCCGCTCGTCGCAGGAGACGTCCGGGCTGGTGACGGGGGCGGCGCTGGTGAACGCCCGGCCCAGCAGGCTGTCGTCGACGGGGACGACGAGCCCGCGATGGGTCTCGGCCTCCTGGCCCATGGCGAGTTCCACGGTCAGCGACGCGGTGCCCTCCATCGGCACCGCCACCTCGGCGAGTGCCGCGCCGGTGATCTCCATGGCCCGTTCGGCGATCAGCAGGAGAGCCTCGCTGCCGCCGCTGCCGGACATCAGGGCGTGGGTGATCTCCGTGTTCGCCTGCAGCCATCGCTCCCGCAGCCGGGACTCCTCGTACAGCCGGGCGTTGTCGATGGCGACGCCGGCGGCGACGGCCAGGGTCGACAGGACCGACTCGTCCTCCTCGTCGAACTGCGCACCGGCACGCTTCTCGGTGAGGTACAGATTGCCGAAGATCTGGTCACGGACCCGGATGGGCACGCCGAGGAAGCTGTTCATCGGCGGATGGTGGGCCGGGAAACCGAAGGACGCGGGGTGCTCGGACAGCTTCGCCAGCCGCAGCGGCTGGGGGTGCCGGATCAGCTCTCCGAGGATCCCGTGGCCCTCGGGGTAGTGGCCGATCCGGGCGATCTCCTCGTCGCCGACGCCGACCGTGTGGAAGGCCGACAGCCGCTTGCCGTCGGGACCGATCACGCCGAGAGCGGCGTACTCGGCGTCCACCAGCACCGCTGCGGCGTCGACGATGCCGTGCAGGACCTGTTTCAGGTCCAGCTCGCGGCCCACCTCGAGGACGGCCTCCAGCAGGCTGTGCACCCGGTCACGCGTGCCGCGGACCGCGTCGATCCGGGCCTGGAGCTCCTCCAGCAAGTCGTCCAGCCTCAGCTGTGGCAGCAGCGGACGGGGGTCCCCGCCCCGCTCGGAGCTCTCCACCCGTGGTCCTCCCGTTCGCTCGCTCTACCGGCAGCGTGCCCCCGGCAGGTGCCACGTTAACGGGCGTGGCCCGGCCGTATCCCACCGGTTGGCGAACCCGGTGTCAGCGATCGGTGCGCCGCAGCCGGTCCTGCGCCTGGGTGGCGATCACGGCAGCCTGGATACGCCGCTCCACGCCGAGCTTCGCCAGCAGCCGGGAGATGTGGTTCTTCACCGTCTTCTCCGCCAGATAGAGCCGCTGGCCGATCTGCCGGTTGGTCAGTCCCTCGCCGATCAGGGCGAGGATCTCCCGCTCGCGTTCGGTCAGTCCGGGCAGGGCGTCCTTCTTCTCCTCCGGCTCCTGTTCCTGCCGCAGCCGGGCCATCAGGCGGGTGGTGGCGCTCGGGTCGAGCAGAGACTGTCCGGAGGCGACCGTCCGCACGGCCGCGACCAGGTCCGAGCCCTGGATCTGCTTCAGCACATAGCCGGAGGCGCCCGCCATGATCGAGTCCAGCAGAGCCTCCTCGTCGTCGAACGAGGTGAGCATCAGGCAGGCCAGGTCCGGCAGTGTCGAACGCAGTTCACGGCACACGGTCACACCGTCGCCGTCGGGCAGGCGGACGTCGAGGACCGCCACGTCGGGGCGGAGCGCGGGGACGCGGACCAGTGCCTGCTCCACGGTGGCGGCCTCGCCGACGACGGTGATGTCCGGTTCGTCGTTCAGCAGGTCGTGCACTCCGCGGCGGACCACCTCGTGGTCGTCCAGCAGGAAGACCCGGATGGGCCGGTCGGGTCCTGACCGCTCGCTGTCCGCCATCTGACGCTCCTTGTCCTCGTGTGCCGGCCGTCGTGTGCCGGTGCCCCCGGCCGACTGCCACCGGGAGGCCCCTCACCGAGATCCTTCTCGGTTCCGGGCCGAACGGCCAGGGCCGGTCGGCCTTGATTCCTGTCGGCCACCCGTTCTCCGCAAAGGCACCCACCCCTGAACAGCGCGCCATGAGTCCTCGGGGCCGGGCCGACCGGCCCTGTTCCCCGGGCACTGCCCGGGACCGAAGGTCCTCCTCTGCCGGGCCGATGGGCCCGTAGCACCCCGCCACCAGTGGTTACCACCCAGAACACGCTCGTCGGATTGCTGTACAGAAGTGCCAGCGGTCCGGAGATGCGGCTCGGCACCCGCACCCCGTCATGTCGTTGGGAGACCTCATGCTGTCCGAAGAATCCGCCGCAGTGGTCCGGGCCGTCCTTCCCGCCGTGGCCGGAGCGCTCGACGAGATCACCGCACGCTTCTACGGTGCGATGTTCCACGATCGCCCCGAACTCCTGGACGGCATGTTCAACCGGGGCAACCAGGCCAGCGGGGCCCAGCGCCGGGCGCTGGCCGGTTCCATCGCCGGCTTCGCGCGGGCACTGCTCGCCGACCCGGACACCCGGCCGGACGCCCTGCCGGCACGCATCGCGCACAAACACATCGCGGTCGGAGTCACCGGCGACCAGTACACGATCGTGCACAAGTACCTGTTCGGTGCGATAGCGGAGGTCCTCGGCGACGCCGTCACCCCCGAGGTGGCCGCGGCCCGGGACGAGGTGTACTGGCTGATGGCGGGCGCCCTCATCGGGCAGGAGGCCCGCCTCTACCAGGACGCGGGAGTCGCGCCGGGTGACATCTGGCGACGGTGGACGGTCGTCGAACGGCGCGAGGAGACCGTCGACGTGGTGTCGTTCCTGCTGCGCCCGGCCGACGGCGAACCGGCACCGCCGGCACGGGCCGGGCAGTACGTGAGCGTGCGGCTGCGGATGCCCGACGGGGTGCACCAGCTGCGCCAGTACAGCCTGTCCTCGGACCCGGGCGGCGATCTCCGCCGCATCACTGTCAAGCGGGTCACCGGGGACTCGGGGGCACCGGACGGCGAGGTCTCCGGCCTGCTCCACGCGCACACCCGCGCCGGTGACGAGCTCACCCTGTCCGTACCGGCCGGCGACGTGACCCTCGACGAGGCGGACACCCCGCTGGTGCTGGTCTCGGCCGGCATCGGCTGTACCCCCATGGTGGGCATGCTCGCCCGGCTCGCCGCGACGGGTTCGACACGCCGGGTCCTGGTGCTGCACGCCGACACCTCGCCCGCGGAGCACGCCCTGCGCGCCGAGGTACGGGCGCTGGTGGAGCAACTGCCGGGCGCCCGCGCGGTCTTCTGGTACGAGCGGCCGGGCGACGAGGAGCGCGGGGCGCGGGGCGCGCAGCGGCCTGATGGACCTCACCGGGATCGACGTTCCGGCGGACGCGTCGGTGTACCTGTGCGGCCCGCTGCCGTTCATGCGTACGGCGCGTGGCCGGCTCCTGGGCGCGGGGGTCCCCGCCCGGCGGACCGGCTACGAGGTCTTCGGTCCCGATCTGTGGCTTCCCGGGGCGGCTGCCTGACCGCTGCGCAGGACGGGCGTGGGCCCTTCGCGCGTGCTGTGCGCGAAG